>NZ_JBWQQI010000024.1:0-124050 GCF_056619545.1 Paraburkholderia sp. SSBN10T | reverse complement strand
ACGCTCACTTCGAGAACCCCGGCGCCGCATCCGGCGACGCGATTCCACCGAGCACCGAACGCCATACCGCGCCGTCACGCTGTTCCGACTGTTCGCCAGGCGTCGCCGGCAACGCGGCGCCCCTGGCGATGGGCGAGACCAGATGCGGGGTCACGATGATGACCAGTTCCTTGTCGTTCTGCGAATAGCTCAACTGCTTGAAGAAGGCGCCGATGATCGGCAAGTCGCCGAGCAGCGGCACCTTCGACACGTTCGAAACCGTCTCGCGGTCGATCAGGCCGCCGATCAGGAAACTCTCGCCGTCGCCCAGTTCGACCGTGGTGTCGGCACGCCGCGTGGTGATCGCCGGCACCGAAATGCCGTTGATCGTGATCGCGTTCGTAAAGTCCAGCTCGCTCGCTTCCGGCGCCACCTTCAGCGCGATCCGCTCGGGACTGAGCACGGTGGGCGTCAACATCAGGCCGACGCCATACGGCTTGTATTCGATCGACACCGTGCCGAGCGCCTGCGGCACCGGTACCGGGATCTCGCCGCCGGCCAGAAAGCTCGCGCTCTGGCCCGACAGGGCGACCAGCGTTGGTTCCGCCAGCACGCGCGCGAGGTTGTTGCTCTCCATCAGGCTCAGGTCGGCCGCCAGACCCCGCGTCGCCGAGTTGAACACCAGATTGAAGGCCGACGAGATCGGCGCGGTCGAGTTGAATACCGGCGACTGGCCGTACGTCGCGGAGGTCAACGCCGAAGGGGCAAACGAGCCGAACGAGAAACCGTTGTTCTGCTTCAGAATGTTGAGCCCGATCTGCTTGAGCACCGTCCGGCTGAACTCCACCACCCGCACGTCGACCTGCACGACTGAGCGCGTCGCGACGGTCGAGGCATCCACCACATTCGCCGCTGCGCCGCCTGCCGCTCCTGCGGCATACCCGCCACTGCCACCGCCTCTGCCGGCGCCGCCGCCCTTGCCGCCATCGGCTGCGCCGCTCAAACCGCTGCCTTGCGCCGCCGCATGGGCGCGCGCTTCGGCTTGCGCGACCGCAACGGCCTGCTGATGCTGCTCCATCGATGCAGCCGAGCCGGAAATGACGGCCGTATCCCCCACCGCCTTCACGCCAGGCGTACCCGGCCCCAGCAGCGCACCCGAGGCCGCGGTCGTCACGTTGACCGTGTACGACATCGGCGCGTCATGGTTACGCTCCCACAGCATCAGGTTCGTAGTACCTGGCGACTTGCCGATCAGCAACACGCCACCACGCTTGTCGCCGCGGATGATCAGCACGTCCGCCACCGTCGGGTCGCCAATCGCGATCCGTTGCAAACTATGGCCGAGCGCCAGCGACTGCTGCGAGCCCACTGTGATGTCGACCGTCTGCGCGACTGTCTGCATGCCGTCTGCCGCATGGCTGGCCGGCGCTACGGCCAACGATGCCACACAGAGCCACCCTGCGATCGCGCAAGCAAAAATCCGTTTTTTCATATTTTTATGGACGCGTCCGGCCGCCCGCTCCCTGGAACCCTATCGGGCGACTGTTTCGGCACGCCCGCCCCGTATGACTTCAATATTGTCGTTCGCCGCCGTGACCCGTGCGGCGGGCCGGACAACACGCGGCGCCAGCGGCGCTCGCGCGGCTGTGTTGCCCGCACTGCCGGATAATTCATCGAGCGCCACACCGGCTGCGGCGCGCGTCGAGTCCTGTACGTCGTCGCCAGCCGGCGCATTGGCGGCAATCTTCAAGACTCCCTCGGCAGGTGCAAAAGCGGCTGGATCGACTACTTCGGCATCCTTTGGATTGCGCAGTGCGAACACCAGCCGCCCCGATGTTTCAGCCAGCGTCAGTTTGTCGATATCGCCTACCGGTACGGCCAGCACCGCCGTGCGCACCATGCCGTTCGCGTCCCCCGGGTTATCGGCGCCCGGTGTCGCGTTACCGAACGCCAGCACACGCACCTTCGACATCAGCAGGCGAGCCTGGCTGCGGGCGACTTCCGCGCCGCTGGCGCCGGTGCCCTCACGTTTGAGCGTGAAGAACACATCGACGAAGTTGCCCGGCCGCAGGCGATTGCCGACGGCGTTGCTTTCATCGACCCGCACCGCCACCGCACGCTCACCCGGTTCGATCCGCTCGGCGATGCCCGACGACAACTGGGCTTCGAGGACCGGCGAATCCGCGCCGATGTCCGAGGTCGGCACACGTCCGGCCAGCATCGACGGATCGCCGAACGCACCGTTCGGATTGATCGGCAGCGACTGCACACGCAGCGCATCGACGGTGATCGATTTGCCGGCCGGCAGCACGCGCGCGGCCACCACGACCGGGAAGGTGGCTTGGGCCACGGGCGCGGCGGGATGAACCACGGGCCGGCGCGACAACGTCCAGGCAAAGGTGCCGAGCAGCAGCGCGAGCGCAATCAGAACGCCTGCGAGGATCCGGGTCAGGTTCGGCATGACGGATCGCCCGATGGTTCGGGCGCGCACCGGCCCGAGCGCAACTGAGGCAGGCAAGACGCAACCGGAGAGGGAAGAGCCAACGCGTGCATTAAAGTATGTTTTCCGGGTTGAGTTGCACCGTCGCACTGCTCACCAGCGAAGCAGGCAACACGAAATTGGTCAGCGGCAAGTTCGGCACCAGCGGCTTGCTTCCATAGTTGTAGGTGAGCGTCACGACGATGCAGTCCATTGTTGCGTCGTAGCTACACGCACTCGAACTCGATACACAGGTGGCGCTGCTGATCAACGATGTCACCATGCCTTTTGCCGTGGTGCAGGCAGCGGACGAGCGCGCGGCCAGCGCGTTGGCGGAGCTCGTCGCCGATTGATAGTTGAGCGCGGCGCGCGCGCCCTCTTCTGCTGCCAGGGTCAGGTTCTGTTGCGCGACGAAGATCACGCTATAGGTGATGATGCCGTACAGGATCACAAAGAACAGCGGAAACACCATGGCGAATTCCACGGCGGCGGTACCGCGCTCGCGGCGTGAGCGCAAAAATGCATTGCGCATGACGCGACGCGAAGCCGGTTGATAAGCAGTCCGGCTCATCGCGCCCCCACAACGAACGCTTGCAGCCCCATCCACACGATGGCAGGCACGGTCAGACAGGCCGCATACGGCGTCGCGCGCTTGCTGCCCAATGCAAAGGTCGACACACCGGGCCGCCCGAGCGCGGCAAGCCGGGTGCGAGTGGAGACCAGTAACCAGACCGCATGGCAACCCGCTATCAGGCTCGCGGCGATCCATAGCCCCACTAGCGCGTGCATGCCGCACCATGCGCCGAGTACGGCGAAAACCTTCACGTCGGCCCCACCCATCACGCCCAGCGCGAAGAACGGCAAGAGTGCGCATAGGCCGACGAGCGCGCC
This sequence comes from Paraburkholderia sp. SSBN10T, assembly GCF_056619545.1. NCBI lineage: Bacteria > Pseudomonadati > Pseudomonadota > Betaproteobacteria > Burkholderiales > Burkholderiaceae > Paraburkholderia > Paraburkholderia sp. SSBN10T. The sequence goes on along the minus strand of NZ_JBWQQI010000024.1, from coordinate 120,701 downwards.
AAGCGCGGCCTGGGAAAGCGAAATTCCGAATGGGTCGTGATCCAGAGCGGCGCACGCCAACGCCGCCGCCAATCCGGCAACGACAAGCGGATTCGACACGTGTCGACTACGGCAATCGCATACCGCGACGACCGCGGCCCAGACCGCGAAAAGGGAATCGCTAAACAGATTCATATCGGACTCGACGGACGAGACAAACCGATGCGAGTTGCAAGCGCAACCCGCATCCGTTCCGTTGGCAATGCTTTTGTGATGCACGCAGAGTCTGCCGGCACACCGGCAAGCGTCGACCCTATACGCGATGACAGAAGCTGCCGCCGTCAACCTTTACGAATTACAGCGCCTTGGCTACGGCGTCGAACACGTTCGCTATCGCGGTCTGCAGGGTTCCCAGGCTGGTGACAAGGAGGAGTGCGACCAATCCCGCAATCATCGCGTACTCAATTGCGGTAACCCCTTGGTTATCTCTCAGGAATCGTGTGGTGAACTTTTTCATTTTGCCCTCGGATTTCAGTCTTCATTCGTATTCGCGCTGCTCATGATGAGTGTGTCTGCAGTGCCGTGATCGACGTTTCTCTCGTTCGCCGAACCCAGGTCTTTTGCACTGCACACCACGTTCATCGCAGCTGGCTTCAAAGCAATAATTTACATTTGGCCGTCTGTTCGATATCGCACCTCCCTCGACAAACTCAGATGCTCCCGGCTTTTATAGCGTATCAATCCTATTAAAGCAATTGTCCGCTGCCCGATAGGCGCTATTTTGTTTGAAGCCGACTGTCCACCTAGATTAACGGCAGTTCGTGCGTTGCAGCACATAGGACTAACCATAGGTTAGATTCGCTGCACTAATTATCTGTTTGAACGAATCGTTTCAAGCGGCGCGTGTCCTCCACGTTACGCATCCCACCGTAACGCCGAATCCGGCTCGTTACGTTACGCACGGCGCGAAACCGTTTTCAAGCGCGCCATTCAAACGCCATTCTGATTCGACAACCACTTCATCAATCTCCCGCACAACCTTGCTGCACTTCGCTTTCAGCCCTGCGAAGCAAATTCGTTATGCATTCTCCAGTCGAAATGGCATGGCTGTTGCAGTGGTAGGCACGCGGGACCACCCAACAACACATGCGATTCGAGGGCGACATGAATATTCAAACGGCAAACTTCACGGTACGGGCAACAGTACTCGCGGCAACGGCGGCAGCCATGCTGTCTCTGAGTGCCTGCGGCGGCTCGGGAACCTTGAGTTCGGGGACGGGGAGCAGCGGTAGCGGCAGCGACGGGGGTGCGCTGTCGACGACGAGCGGCAGCGGCTCGAGCATGGGCGCAACGTCCGGCGGCTCGGATGGTTCGGGTTCGGGGAACAGCGCAGGCAGCACATCAGGAAGCACCACGGGCGGCGTCACAGGCAGCGGTTCGAGCAGCGCCTCGGCGCAAGCCAATGCACTCGGCACCGTGGCCGGCAACACGGGCAACATCGTCAGCAACGTCGGTTCGACGGTCTCGGGGCTCGGCTCGGTGATCGGCTCGCAAACCGTTCCGGGCCTCAGTTCGGCGACCACCCAGTCGCTCGGCGGGATTGTGCAAAACGTCGGCGCCGCGGTCTCCACGCTCGGCAACGGCGTCACCCAAGGTCTCGGCCAGCTCGGCACCGGCGGCAATGCGGTCGGCACGACCGTCTCGAGCCTGGGCGGCGTAGTCAGCAACGTAGGCGGCGCTGTCACCAGCACCGGCAATCTCGTAACGAGCCTCGGCAGCGGACCGCTGGCCCCGCTCTCAGCGCTTACGTCGCCGCTCGGCGGGGCGATCGACACGCTCGGCGGCGCCGTCACCAACGGCGGCAGCACGCTGACGTCGGCCCTCTCGACCGGTCCGGTCGAGCAGGTCACGCAAACGGTCAGCACGGCCATCACCCCGATTACCTCAATGGTCGCCGCCACGACCCAGACAGTCGGCACGGCAACGGGCCTCGGTGCGCCGGTCAACGGCCTGCTGTCGACGATCGGCGGCGGCCTCGGCAAGGCAGGCAGCCTGCTCGCCGCGACCGGCAACAACCCCGTCACCACGGGCCTCGGCAATGTCGTGACGAGCACCGGCACGACAGTCTCGTCGGTCGGCGGCCTGTTGACCGGCGGCAGCACCAACCCGCTCGCGCCGCTTACGGGCCTGCTTGGCGGCCTGACTTCGGTCGCAGGGGGAACCACTGGCACTGGTGGCAGCCCGCTGGCTCCAGTGACCGGCCTGCTCTCGAGCGTCACCGGTACCTTGAGTGGCGCCACCGGCGGCAGCAGCAGTCCGCTCGCGCCCGTCACCGGCCTGCTCGGCGGCCTGACTTCGGTCGCGGGGGGAACCACTGGCACTGGCAGCAGCCCACTGGCTCCAGTGACCGGCCTGCTCTCGAGCGTCACCAGCACCTTGAGTGGCGCGAGCGGCGGTAGCAGCAGCCCGCTTGCGCCCGTCACAGGCCTGCTCGGTAGCGTGACCGGCACCTTGGGTAGCGCTGCCGGCGGCAGCAGCACCTCGAGCAGCAACCCGCTCGCCCCAGTCACGGGCCTGCTCTCGACGGTCACCGGCACGCTCGGCAGCGCCGCCACGACGGCCAACAGTACCGCCAAGGGCGCCACGACCACCGCCTCGACCAGCCCGATCAGCGGTCTGACCTCGAGCACCGGCAGCAGCGCCGTCGGCGGCCTGCTGTCGCCCGTCACCTCGCTGGTCGGCAGCCTGCTCGGCGGCGTTTCGAAGAAATAACCCGGTAAGCAGACCAGGCGGGCGGCAGCGGATACGCGGCCTCCCCCGCCTCGCCTAAGCTGAGCGGCGCCGCTCAGAGATAGCTGCACCGGCGCGCGGAGACCATCCATTCAGAGTCACAAGAGACCGAGGAGCACCCTATGTCCACCCCACGTTTTTTTGTTCCCGAAGCGGCCTGCGCGAGCCTGTCGTCGCTGCGCGCACCGCTCACCGCACTCGCTGTCGCATGCCTGCTCGCCGCTTGTGGCGGCAACGGCCTCACCGCGCCGCCTGTCGCTTCCACCACCGGTAGCGGTTCGAGCGGCGGCACGACCACCACCACCGGCGCCGGCTCGGGCAGTAGCGGCACCGGCAGCTCGCCCACCGGCACCACCACGACCACCACCACGACCGGCTCTACCGGCACCACGGGCACGATGACGGCAGCCGCCCAAACCGTCAACGACCTCGGCAATACGATCTCGTCGCAGAGCATCCCGGGCCTGAGCTCGCAGGTGACGCAAGGGCTCGGCAGCACCGTCTCTTCCGCCAGCGGTCCGCTCACCGCGCTCGCCAACGCGGTGAGCAACGGCGTCGGCCAGACCGGTTCGACGGCGAATCCGCTCGGCACGACGGTCGGCGGCCTCGGCTCGGTCGTGACCTCCACCAGCGGCGTCGTGCAGGGCTTGAGCAGCACAGTCGCCGGACTCGGTACGGGCACGCTCGCCCCGCTCTCACCCATTACGACGCCGCTGGCGAGCACGCTCAGCACCGTTGCCGACGGGGTCAACGTGGGCGGCACCGTACTCGGCAACGTATTGACTTCGGCGCCGGTGCAGCAGATCACGCAGCCGGTCAGCACCGCCATCACGCCGCTCGTGCAGACTGCGGGCGTCCTCACGCAGACGGTCGGCACGACCACCGGGCTCGGCGTGCCGGTCTCGGGCGTGCTGGCGCAGGTTGGCGGTGCGCTGGGCACGGCCGGTTCGACCGTCGCCTCGACCACGCAGAATCCGCTCGGCACGGACGTCGGCAACCTGATCGGCTCGGTCGGCAACACGGTGACGAACGCCGGTGGCCTCGTCAATCCGAACGGCCCGAACGGCGCGGCGCCGATCCCCGGTCTGATCACGAGCCTCGTCGGCAGCACCAATGTGGTAGTGGCCAACGGACCGCCCACCGGCGCCGCCGCCAACGGCCTGCTCGGACCGTTGAATGCGACGCTTGCGAGCGTCGGCCTCGGCGCCAATCCGCTCAACGCGGTGACTTCTCTGCTCGGCGGCTCGCCACTGTCGACACTCTCGTCGGTCACGGCCGGCACGCCGCTGGCATCGGTCACGGGCTTGCTCGGCAGCGTCCCGCTGGGGTCGGTCACATCGGCCCTGGGTAATGCCACCAGCAGTTCCAACCCGCTCTCGGCAGTCACCGGGGTTGTGGGCAGCGCCACCGGCGCGGCCAGCGGCACCCCGGCCGGCTCGCTGCTCGCGCCGGTCACGGGCCTGCTCTCGACGCTCACCGGCACGCTCACCTCGGCGACGGGATCGACGAGCAACGCAGCCAGTGGCGCCACCTCGCTGCTGGGTGGGCTGATCCCGGCACAACATAAGTAGTCCGCAGCAGTGGACGATGCCGGCCGCCCGCATTCGCGACTCGCAACCACAGCGGCCGCTTGCATCAGCAGTTCGCATCGGCCACGTGCTCCGCAACGCACGGAGCACGTGGCGCAACACGCGCAGGCATGGCAGTATGCGCGAAGCCACACACAAGCGCTCACGACCCGCCAGGACAGGCGGCGAGCTCACATGATAAAAACGGCAATACGAGGAAAATCCGATGAAACTCGGGTACGGCAGATGGGCACTCCTGCTGGCGGCCATCGCCGCAGGCGCAGTGCAGGCGCAATCGCGTCCCGCGGTTGGCGGCAACCCCGTTGGGGGCAACCCGCTGGATTCGCTACCGCAAGTCAACGCGCCCGACAAAGGGCCTAACGTTACGCTGCAGGTGCAGCCGCAGGCGCCGCAGTTGCAGGCCTTGCTCGCGACGCATCTGACGCCCACCCGGTTTCAGGTGGAAGGCGTGAAAACGATTCCGTTCAATGACGTCGCGCAGCGCTTCACTCCGCTCGTCGGCAAGGACATCACAATCGGCGACCTGCTCAAGATCGCCGACGAGGTCACCAAACTGTATCAGGCGCGCGGCTATGCGCTGTCATTCGCCTTCATACCGGCGCAGAACTTCGAGAACGGCGTGGTGCGCGTGACGGTGGTGGAAGGCTATGTGTCGGAAGTGAAGGTGACCGGCAATCCGGGCAAGGAAGAGGAAAAGATCCGCGCGATCGCCGAACACATCCGCGAGGACCGGCCGTTGCGGCGCGCCACGTTCGAGCGTTACATCAACGTGCTGGGCATACTGCCGGGCATCAAGGTGGCCGCGAACGTGGCGCCGCCGCAGAACACCGACGGCGCCGCCACGCTCGAACTCAAGGTCGAACACCAGCCTGTCAACCTGAGCGCCGGGGTCAACTTCAATCAGCCCGGCGTGCAAGGACTGCTCACCGCAACCGAAAACGGCCTGACCTCGCTCGGCGAGCAACTGAGCGTCTCGGCGCTGCTGCCCAAAGGCCGCGACAACGTCACCTACTTGGCCGCTCATGGCGCGGTGCCGATCGGCAGTGAAGGCCTGGTGGCGAAGATCGACGCCTCGCATTACCGCGGCAATCCGGTCGACAACCCCGGCCTGCCCTCCTATGTGCAGCGCACGGTGATCAACGACAAGCTCGGCGGTTCGCTGTCCTACCCGCTTCTTTTGAGCAACAGCCGGAGTGTGATCGGCACCGTGTCGGCCTACGCGTCGCACGACGAGGACGACTATCAGAACCAGATCAACGGCGCGCGGATCGGGCTGCGCTCGCAAGTGCGCGTACTGCAGTTGCAGGCCGACTACGCGAGTGTGCAGACCGGCCAGGTGCGCAAGGCAAGCGTGAACGTTGCGCAGGCCTTCAATATTCTGGGTGCGTCGAAATCCGGCGAATCGAACATACCCGGCCTCGTCGAAACCAATCCCGCCTCGGTCACCTTCACGCGCACCGGCGCGAGCTTCTCGCAGACCAACGAGTGGCCGCTCAAGATCGGCACGGCGGTGGCCATGACGGGACAGTACAGCCCCGATTCGCTCCCTACCTCGGAGCAGATCTCGTTCGGCGCGCAGCATTTTGCGCAGGGCTACGAGCCAGGTGAAGCGTCGGGAGATTCGGGCTGGGGCGCGTCGGTGGAGGTCAATCGCGGCTTCACGCCAGGCTTCACCTATCTGCAGACGGTCACGCCGTATGTCTCGTTCGACATGGCGCGCGTGTATCTGCATGCCGGCACACCGTCACCGTCGAAGCTCGCGTCGATTTCGCTCGGCTTTCGCATCTCCGACAAGAAGTACTACACGCTCGACCTCTCGGTGGGCAAGGCCGTGGGCGATGCGCCGGTGGAAAGCGCCTCACGCAGTCCGCGCATCAACGCGACCTTTTCGTATCAGTTGAATTGAGGCACGCGTTTTGCACGGTGACTGGCACGTGCCGCTGTTTTGATTAGAGGGTCCACTATCAAACGGCGGACGCAGTTTCACGTATTCTGCGCTTTCAATAACGCCGCGCGACCACGATCGCGCGGACTTTCATCAAGGAGGAAGACAATGACGTCATTCACCCAACGCACCCGCGCCATCATGATGCGCACCGCCAGACAGGCGGCCCTCGCCGGCGTGCTGCTCGCCGGCGCCGTCAGCGCCATGGCGCAAGCCGACAGCCCGGTCGGCACGTGGCAAACCATCGACGATCACACCGGACAGCCCAAGGCACTCGTGCAGATCACCGAGGACAGCAACGGCGCGCTGCAGGGCAAGGTCATCAAGGGGCTCAACCCGAACGACCAGCCCGGCCGGCGCTGCACGGCGTGCACGGATGCGCGCAAAGACCAGTTGATCCTCGGCATGACGATCATCAACGATCTGAAAAAGGATGGCGACGGCTGGGACGGCGGGGAGATTCTCGACCCGGAAAACGGCAAGGTCTACAAGTGCAAGATGCACCTCGAAGACGGCGGCCAGAAACTGGTGGTGCGGGGGTATATCGGCGTTTCGCTGCTGGGCCGCTCACAAACCTGGATTCGCCAGCAATAAGCCTTGAAGGCCCGCGTGCGCGGTGTAACCGTACGTGAGGCAGCGGTACGCAACGAATGGATGATCTAGTAAAAAACCGGCCGACGATTTTCTCGTGCGGCCGGTTTTTTTCGATTGAGCGGGCTCAGTTCAGTGAGCTCAATTCGGTGGACTCGTCATGCCGCGTGCCTGAAGGACCCTGCGAAGGCGAATGCCGAAGGCACTGCCGGCCGGGAGGCTGCCGGGCCGTAGAGTGCCGGCCTGGACGGTACAACAGGCGTTGCTTCCGCATGCGCGGCCTTCTCTTCGGGGCGGACATGGATGCGCATGCGCAACGCCATCATCGCGCACAATTCGGTGCTCGCCTCGCCGTACAACTGCTCCATCACGCGCTTGAGCACGCCCGATTCATGCCAGGCTTTAAAGCGCCGGTGGCAGGTTTGATACGACGGGTATTTGCGCGGCATGGCAGACCAGGTGGCGCCGCTATACATGACCCACAGCACGCCGTTTAGCACGGAACGCGTGTTGGCGAGGGGCCGGCCGCGCAGTTCGGTGCGCGGCCGCAGTTCGGGAAGCAGCAGCGCAACGCGCTGCCATTCTTGATCGTTGATATCGCGATACGGGGTCATGGATTTCTCCTTCGTCAAATCTATGACCAAGAAGATATCGGCCCGCCCCCGGAGCGAACATAAGACCAATCCGAATCTTAAAAATACGCCGGAGTGCACCCATGACAGGCCGACGGTCCCAGCTCTATCGCGATGGAATCCGTGTCCAGGGGAACCACGAAACGCTGCAAATCGTTCAGGTCAACGAGGTATCGACAATGCGGCGCGGCGCATCGAGATATTCCTTCGATTGCATCTCCACAATGCGCGACACCGTACGCGTGAACTCATTGGCCATCGGGCCGTCCGTGTACAACAGTTCCGGCGGCACCGCTGCGGACATCAGCAGCTTGACCTTGTGGTCGTAGAACACGTCGATCAGCCACGTGAAGCGCCGCGCTTCCGAGGCCATCCGCGCGCTCATCTGCGGCACGCCCGAGAGGATCACCGCGTGAAAGCGGCTCGCCAGTTCCAGATAGTCGTTCTGCGAGCGCGGGCCGCCGCACAGCGTCGAGAAATCGAACCAGACCACGCCGTCAGCCTTGCGTAGCGCCTTGAGCTCGCGCTTTTCGATGTGCAGGATCGGACTCTCGTCGGGCACCGCGGCGAGGCGCGCGAAGGCGTCGCGCAAGGCCTTGTCCGAGGCGGCGCCGAGCGGCGTGTGATACACCTCGACCTGGGCCAGCGTGCGCTGCCGGTAGTCGACGCCCGCATCCACATTGACCACATCGAGCTTGCTCTTGATCAGTTCGATGGCGGGCAACATGCGGTCGCGGTGCAGGCCGTCCGGATAGAGCGTATCCGGATCGTAGTTGGACGTCATCACGAACTGCACGCGGTTCTCGAACAGCTTGTCGAGCAGACGGTACAGGATCATCGCGTCGGCGATGTCGGAGACGTGGAATTCGTCGAAACAGATCAGGCGGTAGCGCTTGCCGATACGGCGCGCCAGTTCGTCGAGCGGATCGGCCTGACCTTTGAGCTCTTCGAGTTCGCGGTGCACTTCGCGCATGAACTCGTGAAAATGCAAACGCGTCTTGCGCTGCACCGGCACAACCGTAAAGAAGCTGTCCATCAGGAAGCTCTTGCCGCGACCCACCCCACCCCACATGTAGACGCCACGCGGCAGGTCCGGGTGAACAATCAGCTTCTTGAACGCATTCGAGCGGCGCGCCTTGTACTCGACCCACTCTTCATAGCACCGCTGCAGACGGTCGACCGCCGCGCGTTGCGCCGGGTCCGATTGATAACCCCGCGTCTGCAGTTCTTTTTCGTAGTATTCGGTGACGTTCATTTTCTGGCTGCAAAAAAGAAGGCGGGAGGGATTGAACCCGCCCGCCTTCGTCGTGAAGCTAAGGTGCTGCGATCAGTCAGGCGTGCGCGTGATTACATGTTCAGCGCGCGCTTGTCCACGGCGAGCGCCGCTTCGCGCATCACTTCGGACAACGACGGGTGCGGATGGCAGATGCGGCCGATGTCTTCAGACGCCGCCTTGAATTCCATCGCCACCACGGCTTCCGCGATCAGGTCCGATGCGTTGGCCGAGATGATGTGCACGCCGAGCAGCTCGTCGGTCTTCGTGTCGGCGATCATCTTGACGAAACCATCCGCCTTGTTGATGCCGAGGGCGCGGCCGTTGGCCATGAACGGGAACTGTCCCGTCTTGATCTCGCGGCCTTCTGCCTTCAGTTGCTGCTCCGTCTTGCCGACCCACGCGATTTCCGGTTCGGTGTAGATCACCCACGGAATGCAGTTGTAGTCGATGTGCGGCTTCTGACCGTCGATGATTTCGGCCACCAGCACGCCTTCATCTTCCGCCTTGTGCGCGAGCATCGGGCCACGCACCACGTCGCCGATCGCGTACACGTTCGGCACTGCCGTGGCGCAGTGGTCGTCCACGTCGATGAAGCCGCGTTCGTTGGCCTTCAGACCGATCGCTTCGAGACCGAGGTTATCGGTGTTCGGCACGCGGCCGATCGACACGATCAGGCGGTCCGCTTCCAGCTTCTGCGCGTTGCCGTCCTTGTCCGTGTAGTTCAGCGTGACGCTGTTGTCAGTCGTGGTGACTTCGCCGACCTTCACACCCACGTGGATGTCGAGGCCCTGCTTCTTGAACTGCTTGGCCGCTTCTTTCGCGAGCGCCTGATCAGCGGCGCCGAGGAATTCCGGCAGCGCTTCGAGCACCGTGACTTCAGCGCCCAGACGGCGCCACACCGAGCCCAGTTCCAGACCGATCACGCCGGCGCCGATCACGGCCAGCTTCTTCGGCACGGAGTCGAAACTCAATGCGCCTTCGTTGTCGGCAACGATCTTGTTGTCGACCGGGATGCCCGGCAGGTGACGCGCCTTCGAACCCGTGGCGATGATTACGTTCTTTGCCGTGACGACTTCGGTTTCGCCTTCGCCGCTCACTTCGATCTGCACGCCGGCGTCGGTCTTGCCGGTGAACTTGCCATGGCCCTTGAGCCACGTGATCTTGTTCTTGCGAAACAGGAATTCGATGCCCTTGGTCATCTTCTCGACGATGCCTTCCTTGCGGGCCAGCATCTTCGTGATGTCGAGCTTCACGTCCGACACGTTGATACCGTGGTCGGCGAGGTGGTGCTGCGCGTTTTCAAATTCTTCGGACGACGCGAGCAGCGCCTTCGACGGGATGCAACCCACGTTCAGGCAGGTGCCGCCGAGCTTCAGCGCGCCGGCCGGGTTCTTCCACTTCTCGATACAGGCAACGGTCTTGCCGAGCTGCGCAGCGCGGATAGCTGCGATGTAGCCGCCGGGACCGGCACCGATCACGACGACGTCGAATTCTTTGGACATGACAATCCTTTTGATGACGGAACGACGCGCGGCCACGCTTCGTGGCGCGCGTCACTCCGATACTGCCGAATGCTGGAGACGTGCTACCTGGATGGCGCCGGCCGGCAAGGCCCAGGCCGGCGCCGGGTGGACCGACGCTTACAGGTCGAGCAGCAGGCGCGCCGGGTCTTCCAGCGCGTCCTTCATGGCGACCAGCGACAGCACTGCTTCGCGACCGTCGATGATGCGGTGGTCGTACGACAGCGCCAGGTAGTTCATCGGGCGGATCACGATCTGGCCGTTTTCGACCACAGCGCGTTCCTTGGTGGCGTGCACGCCCAGAATCGCCGATTGCGGCGGGTTGATAATCGGCGTCGACAGCATCGAGCCGAACACACCGCCGTTCGAGATCGAGAACGTACCACCGGTCATTTCTTCGATCGACAGCTTGCCGTCCTTGGCCTTCTGACCGAATTCAGCAATCTTCTTTTCGATTTCCGCGAGGCTTAGCTGATCTGCGTTGCGCAGGATCGGCACCACCAGGCCACGCGGCGAACCGACCGCAATACCGATGTCGAAGTAGCCGTGATAGACGATGTCGTTACCGTCGATCGAGGCATTCACCAGCGGGAACTTCTTCAGTGCGTGGACCGCGGCCTTGACGAAGAACGACATGAAGCCGAGCTTCACGCCGTGTTCCTTCTCGAACTTGTCCTTGTACTTGTTGCGCAGGTCCATCACCGGCGCCATGTTCACTTCGTTGAACGTCGTGAGGATGGCGTTGGTTTGCTGCGACTCGAGCAGACGCTCGGCGATACGCGCGCGCAGACGCGACATCGGCACGCGTTGTTCCGGACGGTCCTTGAGCCACGCTTCGGCCGAGGCCGGAGCCTTGACGTCCGGCAGCGACGGCTTGGCAGCCTTCGGTGCGGCAGCCGGTGCCGGCGCAGCCTTGGCCGGCGCCGGAGCGGCGCCGGCGGTCAGCACGTCACCCTTGGTGATGCGGCCGTCGCGGCCCGTGCCGGCGACGTCGCCCGATGCCAGGTTCTTTTCCGCCATCAGCTTGGCGGCGGCCGGCGAAGCGGCCGTGCTCGCACCCGTTGCGGATGCGGCTTGAGCAGCCGGTGCTGCTGCGGGTGCCGCGGCGGCAACCGGAGCCGGCTTCACTTCTGCTTCGACAGCAGCGGCGCCAGCGGTGCCTTCCGTGTCGATCTTGGCGATCACCTGATCAGCGGTGACGGTATCGCCGTCGTTGGAGATGACTTGCGCGAGCACGCCAGCCGCGGGAGCCGGCACTTCGAGCACGACCTTGTCGGTCTCGATTTCGATGAGGATTTCGTCAACTGCGACAGCCTCGCCGGGCTTCTTCTTCCACTGCAGCATGGTGGCTTCCGACACCGACTCCGACAGCTGGGGGACCTTGACTTCTACAATAGCCATTGTGATTTTCCTGAATACGTATCTGGTGACAACGAACCGTCTGCGAACCCTGATCTGCGGCGCGAGAGCCGTCAGATGCGGTGCGGGAAAGCGCCCTGCGCTTTCCCGGTTCGGTTCAATAAGTTATTTAGCGATCGACGCGCTCTTCAGACGGCCGAATGCACCTTCAACCAGCGCCTTCTGCTGCTCGTAATGCTTCGCGTAGTACCCAACTGCCGGCGAAGCCGAAGCCGGACGGCCGCTATAGGCCAGCTTCTGTCCTTCCTTCATGCCTTCCTTCAGGTGATGCTCGATGTAGAACCACGGGCCCTGATTCTGCGGCTCGTCCTGCACCCAGACCACTTCGGTCGCATTGTCGTACTTCTTCATTTCCGCTTCGAACTGCTTGTGCGCGAACGGATAGAGCTGTTCGATACGGATGATCGCGACGTCGTTGGCCTTCGCTTCGCGGCGATGTGCCAGCAGGTCGTAGTACACGCGGCCCGAGCAGGCCACCACGCGCTTGACCTTCTTCGCTTCGATGGCCTCGTCGATTTCGCCGAGGATCGGCTGGAACGCGCCCTTCGCCAGTTCGGACAGGTCCGACACGGCTTCCTTGTGACGCAGCAGCGACTTCGGCGTAGCGACGATCAGCGGCTTGCGGAACAGGCGGATCATCTGACGGCGCAGCAGGTGGAAAATCTGCGCCGGCGTGGTCGGCTGAACGACCTGCATGTTGTGGTCTGCGCACAGTTGCAGGAAACGTTCGATACGTGCCGACGAGTGCTCCGGACCCTGGCCTTCGTAGCCGTGCGGCAGCAGCATCGTGAGACCCGAAACACGGCCCCACTTCACTTCGCCCGACGAGATGAACTGGTCGATCACGACTTGCGCGCCGTTCACGAAGTCGCCGAACTGCGCTTCCCATGCGACGAAGGTATTCGGTTCAGCGGTCGAGTAGCCATATTCGAAGCCCAGAACGGCTTCTTCCGACAGCACCGAGTCGATCACCGTGAACTTCGCCTGACCTTCAGCGATGTTCTGCAGCGGCACGTACGTGCCGTCGTTCCAGCGTTCGCGGTTCTGATCGTGCAGCACGGCGTGACGGTGCGTGAACGTGCCGCGGCCCGAGTCCTGACCGGTCAGGCGCACCGCATAGCCCGATGCGACCAGCGACGCGAATGCCAGGTGTTCGCCCATGCCCCAGTCGAGCTTCGCTTCACCACGGCCCATCGCGCGACGGTCGTTGATGACGCGCTCGACGAGCGGGTGCACCTTGAAGTTTTCCGGAATCGTGGTGATGCGCTCAGCGAGGCGCTTCAGCTCAGCCAGCGGAACTGCGGTATCCGCCGCGTCGGTCCACTTGCGGTTCAGGAACGGAACCCAGTCCACCGCGTACTTGCTCTTGTAGTTCGAGAGCACCGGATCGACGGTGTGATGGCCTTCGTCCATCGCCTTGCGGTAGGCCTTGACGAACTCATCCGCGTCGGCAGCCGTGATCACGCCTTGCTGCACCAGCTTTTCGGCGTACAGTGCGCGCGTGCCCGGGTGCTTCGCAATCGTCTTGTACATCAGCGGCTGCGTGACAGCCGGCGTGTCCTGCTCGTTGTGACCGAGCTTGCGGAAGCAGACGATGTCGACGACGACGTCCTTGTGGAACTGCATCCGGAAGTCGATAGCGAGCTGCGTAGCCAGCACCACTGCTTCAGGATCGTCACCGTTGACGTGCAGCACCGGTGCTTCGATCATCTTGACGACGTCCGAGCAGTACAGCGTCGAGCGCGAGTCGCGCGGGTCCGACGTGGTGAAGCCGATCTGGTTGTTGATGACGATGTGCAGCGTGCCGTGCGTGCCGTAACCACGCGTTTGCGCGAGGTTCAGCGTTTCCATCACGACGCCCTGGCCGGCGAAAGCCGCGTCGCCGTGGATCTGCACCGGCAGCACTTGCAGGCCGCTGTCGTCGCCGCGGCGGTCCATACGGGCCTTGGCCGAACCTTCGACCACCGGGTTGACGATTTCGAGGTGCGACGGGTTGAACGCGAGCGACAGGTGAACCGGGCCGCCTTCGGTCGAAACGTCCGACGAGAAACCCTTGTGGTACTTGACGTCGCCGGCCGGCAGATCGTCGACGTGCTTGCCTTCGAATTCGGCAAACAGGTCCGCCGGCATCTTGCCGAGCGTATTGACCAGCACGTTCAGACGGCCGCGGTGGGCCATGCCGATGACGATTTCCTGCACGCCGCGGGCGCCGCCGTGACGCACGACTTCGTCCATCGAGGCGATGAAGCTTTCGCCGCCTTCGAGCGAGAAGCGCTTCTGGCCGACGTACTTGGTGTGCAGGAAGCGCTCGAGGCCTTCAGCGGCGGTCAAGCGGTTCAGAATGTGTTTCTTCTTGTCAGCCGAGAAGTTCGGCGTGGAGCGGATCGACTCGAGCCGCTCTTTCCACCAGCGCTTCTGTTCCGGATCGCTGAGGTACATGTATTCGACACCGATCGTGCCGCAATACGTGTCGCGCAGCGCCTTGACGATCTCGCGCAGCGACGCGCGTTCGAACCCGAAGTACAGGTTGGTCGCGCTGAATTCCTGGTCCATGTCGGCTTCGGTGAAGTCGTAGAACGCAGGTTCAAGTTCGGGAATAGCGGGACGTTCGCGGCGCTTCAGGGGATCGAGATTGGCCCATTGCGTGCCAAGGAAGCGATACGCGCCGATGAGGGACTGCACATAGACTTGCTTGCGCGCGGTAGCGAGGTCTTCGCCACCCGTTGCGGTGCGCGGGATGAAGGCATTCGCCTTGGCCCGTTGTGCAAATGACTCGACGATCGGGCCATGGGCCACGTCGTTGGCATTGCTGCCATCCGATGCAGGAACGTTCTGCAACGCGTCGAAATACACACGCCAGTTCTCGGGCACTGACGCCGGATTATCGAGATACGCTTCGTACATTTCTTCTACGTACGGAGCATTGCCGCCGAACAGATAGGAGTTCGACTGGAATTGCTTCATCATGTTTACGCTCACCTTTCTTCGAGTTTCTCGAGAAATAGCGGGTTACTCAAACCTTCCGCGACACGGCCTGACCGTTTGGCGGATTGCGCGAATCAAGTCTTGCTTGGAAGGACCTTAACTTGCATCCGCGGAAGCATATCACATAACAGATAGTGCAGATAGCAGGCACAGTGCCGCGGAAGCCTTTCCTGACGGGCTTTCGCGGACCTTTCCAGGAAACGAAACAGTGTTCTTCACGAATCCCTGGAGTAGTCGTGGGACCGGAAATAACAAAAGCCGCCCGAAGGCGGCTTTTGTGTTGCGTTGCACGATAGAAGCGCGTGGATTAGTCCACCGCGCCCTTGCGGCTCGCGCTGCGGCGCTCGTGTTCCTTCAGGTAGCGCTTGCGCAGACGGATCGATTGCGGTGTGACTTCGACCAGTTCGTCGTCGTCGATGAATTCCACCGCGTATTCGAGCGACATCTGGATCGGCGGCACGAGGCGCACCGCTTCGTCGGTACCCGACGAACGCACGTTGGTAAGCTGCTTGCCCTTGATCGGGTTGACGACCAGATCGTTGTCGCGGCTGTGAATGCCGATGATCATGCCTTCATACAGCGGCTCACCCGGCGACACGAACATGCGGCCGCGATCCTGCAGCTTCCACAGCGCGTACGCAACCGCCGCACCGTCGTCCTGCGAAATCAGCACGCCGTTGCGACGCTCGCCGACCGCGCCGTCCTTGACCGGTTGATACGAGTCGAACGTGTGGCTCATCAGGCCCGTGCCGCGCGTGAGCGTCAGGAATTCCGACTGGAAGCCGATCAGGCCACGCGCCGAAATACGATACTCGAGACGCGTGCGGCCACGGCCGTCCGACGCCATGTCGAGCATTTCGCCCTTACGGCGACCCAGCTCTTCCATCACGCCACCCTGGTGGCCGTCTTCCATGTCGACGGTTAGGTTTTCGTACGGCTCGTGCTTCACGCCGTCGATTTCCTGCATCACCACGCGCGGACGCGACACGGCCAGCTCGTAGCCTTCGCGGCGCATGTTTTCCACCAGAATGGTCAGGTGCAGCTCGCCGCGGCCTGCCACTTCAAACGTGGTTTCGTCGCCGGTTTCCTTCACGCGCAGCGCGACATTGTGGTTCAGTTCCTTGAACAGGCGGTCGCGAATCTGACGGCTCGTCACGAACTTGCCTTCACGGCCGGCCAGCGGCGACGAATTCACGAGGAAGTTCATCGTCAGGGTCGGCTCGTCCACCGTGATCATCGGCAGCGCTTCCGGGGCTTCCGGTGCGCAGATGGTCACGCCGATACCGATTTCTTCGATACCGTTGATCAGCACGATGTCGCCGGCTTCAGCCGAGTCCACCTGAACGCGCTCGAGCCCCTTGAACGACAGCACCTGGTTGATCTTGCGGTTGAGGATCGCGCCATCCGGGCCCGAACGCACGGCGACTGCCATGCCCGGCTTGATACGGCCGCGGGTGATACGGCCCACGCCGATACGGCCCACGTACGACGAATAGTCCAGCGACGTGATCTGCAATTGCAGCGGCGCTTCCGGATCGGCATCACGGACCGGCACGTGTTCCAGCACGGCCTCGAACAGCGGGCGCATGTCGCCTTCGCGCACGTCCGCGGTCAAGCCCGCGTAGCCATTCAGGCCCGATGCGTAGACGATCGGGAAGTCGAGTTGCTCGTCCGTCGCACCCAGCTTGTCGAACAGGTCGAAGGTCTGGTTGATCACCCAGTCGATCCGCGCGCCCGGACGGTCAACCTTGTTGATCACCACGATCGGCTTCAGGCCGAGGGCCAGCGCCTTCTTCGTCACGAAGCGCGTTTGCGGCATCGGGCCTTCGACGGCGTCGACCAGCAGCAGCACCGAGTCGACCATCGACAGCACGCGCTCCACTTCACCGCCGAAGTCGGCGTGGCCCGGCGTGTCGACGATGTTGATGTGCGTGCCTTCGTACTCGACCGCGCAGTTCTTCGACAGGATCGTGATGCCACGCTCCTTTTCGATGTCGTTCGAGTCCATCACGCGCTCGGCAACCTGCTGGTTGTCGCGGAACGTGGCGGTCTGACGGAGAAGCTGATCGACGAGCGTAGTCTTGCCGTGGTCGACGTGGGCAATAATGGCGATGTTGCGTAGGGCGCGGGTCATAGGAACCTGGGGACAGTTGAGTGCGCCAGCAGCAGCATTGTGTACAAAGCCAACAAAGCCCAAAGCGCACTTTTGGGAACCCAAAATTATAGCACGCAGAGATTAAGGTTCTCTGGTATTCCCTTATTCCGCTGCATCCCACTCCGCCCATCCCGACATCGGGACACACTTTTCCTTACGTTTCATTGCTGCCGAGCGTCAGCCGCGCGGCCCCGCTTCGCCGGCCGTACCCGCCAGCGCTGGCGCGCCCCTCGGGCCCGATTTTCCCACCGCGGCCTCCAACATTTAATAGCTTGAGTGGGTATAGATCCTTGCCTAAGCTGCAATAACGCTTGCCGCGTCAACTAACCGACCCGTATAATCCTGCTTAGTCAACCATTGCAGTCGCATGAGAATCATGACGGATCAGACCCAAATGTCGCCGGAAATCAGTGCCTATCAGCTAGGCGAAAGCGTCGGCTATCTGATTTCGCGCGTGAAATCGACCGCGTCGAACCTTGTGACGCAACGCACCATGGCGGAGCTCGGCATCACCAGCCAGCAAGCCAGTATCCTGTTCATGGTGGCCAGCGGAAAATGCCTGCTCGCGGCTGAACTGGCCCGTGAATACGGCATCGACGCGAGCGCGGTCACGCGCCTCGTCGACCGGCTGGAGAAGCGCGGCCTGCTGAGCCGGGTGCGCAGCAGCGAAGACCGGCGGGTCGTCCGGCTCGCCCTGACACCCGAAGGCCATAGTATTGCCAGGCGCATGCCGGCAATTTTCAACGGCGTGATGGACGGCCTGCTGGCCGGTTTCACGCCCGAAGAAGTCGGTTTTCTGAAGAGCATGCTGCGCCGCGTGCTGACCAACAGCGGCTGCGATTTATCGGGCATAACCCGTGACACGACAATCAATATTGACAGCAAATCGTCATAACCTGATTGCAACGTCCATCATTACATTCCACTGACACTCAAAAAGAGTCGAGCGATGAAATCCCTTTCCCTGTCCGCGCCCGCACTGTCGTGCCGGGCCGCCGTCACCGCAGCGGTGGCGGCGCTCGCCCTTACAGGGTGCGCGAACTACATTGGTATCAAGAGCGACAAGCAGATGTCGTCGCCGGCGCAGTACGAGTCGAACCAGAGCCTGCCGTCGCAAGACGGCCAGTGGCCTTCGCTCGACTGGGCCAACCAGTTCGGCGACCCGCAACTGCCGCAACTGATCGCGGAAGCACTGGAGGGCAGCCCGTCGATCGCCCAGGCGCAAGCGCGTATCGCCAAGGCGTCGTCGTACATCGAAAGCTCGCGCTCGGCGCTGTATCCGAAGGTGAACGGCAGCTATTCGTGGAACCGCGAGATCTTCTCGGCAAACTCGATCTACCCGCCGCCCTACGGCGGCACCTGGTATAGCGAAAACAACGCACTGGCGAGCGCCTCGTGGGATCTGGACCTGTGGGGCAAGAACCGGCAGCGCCTCGGCCAGGCGGTGTCGCAGGAAAAAGCGGCGGAAGCGGACATGCAGCAGGCGCGCGTGACGCTCGCCGCGTCGGTTGCCAGCACCTACAACCAGCTCGCGCAACTGTATGCGCTGCGCGATATCGCCGCGCGGGAAATCGACAATCGCCAGGACATCAGCCGGATTACCAACGGCCGCGTCACAGCCGGGCTCGACACCAACGTCGAGAAACAGACCGCGTTGGGCAATATCGCGACGACCCAGTCCAACCTGACCGACCTCGACGGCCAGATCACCGTGGCGCGCTATCAGTTGGGCGCCCTGCTCGGCAAGGGGCCGGACCGCGGCATGCAGATCGCCAAGCCGGTTCTGACGACCGGCAACGCTGTCACGCTGCCGGATAACGTGCCTGCCGATCTGGTGTCACGCCGCCCGGATATCGTGGCGGCACGCTGGCAGGTCGAAGCTGCGATGCACGACGTGAAGGAAGCCAAGGCGGAGTTTTTCCCGGACATCAATCTATCGGCGGGCCTGGGCTTCGATGCGTTCGGTTGGGGCAAATTCCTGACCGCGTCGAGCCGTAACATGCAGTTCGGCCCGGCGATCCACTTGCCGATCTTCGACGCCGGCGCATTGCGCTCACAATTGAAGGGCCGTTACGCCGATTTCGATCTGGATGTGGCGAACTACAACCAGACGCTGATCAACGCGCTGTCGGACGTGGCGACGCAAATCGCGACGATCCGCTCGATCGACCAGCAGTCGGGCGACGCGCAGCGGGCGCTCGACGCCTCGACCAAGGCATACCAGTTGGCTGTGATCCGCTATAAGGCTGGCCTTTCGGAGCAACTGCAGGTGCTGACCGCCGACCAGAACCGCCTCGCCGCCGAACAGACGGTGACGAACCTCAAGATGAGACGCCGTGACATGCAGATCGGCCTCATCAAGGCGCTCGGCGGCGGCTTCGACGCGACGCAAACCGGCCTCGTTGTCCCGACCGATGCCAAGGCAGCGTCAGCCGCCTCCGCCGTACCGGCCACGCAGGCCGCGGCGAACTGAAGCCGACTGCCCATCCGAATAAACGACGCAGATTGAGAGAATACGGAGCATATCAATGAGCACCCCCCAGCAACCTGCCGCCGGCGCGCAAGCGGCCAACAACGGTAAACGCAAGCGCATGATGACGCTGCTCGTCATCGTGATCCTGATTGCCGCGATCGCCTACGGGCTGTACTACTTCCTCGTGGCGCGCTTCCACGAGTCGACCGACGATGCGTATGTGAACGGCAACGTCGTGCAGATCACGCCGCAAGTGACCGGCACGGTCATCGCGGTCAATGCCGACGACACCCAGACGGTGAAGGCCGGCGACCCGGTCGTCGTGCTGGACCCGGCCGACGCACGCGTCGCGCTGCAACAGTCCGAAGCCAATCTCGGCCAGGTGGTGCGCCAGGTGCGCGGCCTGTTCGCCGACGACAACCAGTACCAGGCTCAGGTGGAAGTGCGTGAAGCGGATCTGTCGCGTGCCCAGGACGACCTGCGCCGCCGCATGATGGTGGCCCAGACCGGCGCCGTGTCGCAGGAAGAAATCTCCCACGCCCGCGACGCCGTGAAGAGCGCCCAGGCCGCGCTCGACGCCGCCAAGCAACAGCTCGCCTCGAACCGCGCGCTGACCGCCAACACGACGATCGCCGACCACCCGAACGTGGAAGCTGCCGCCGCCAAGGTCCGCGACGCCTATCTGGCCAATGCGCGTAACACGCTGCCGGCGCCGGTCACCGGCTACGTCGCAAAGCGCTCGGTGCAAGTCGGCCAGCGCGTCTCGCCGGGCAATCCGCTGATGGCCATCGTGCCGCTGAATGGCGTATGGGTCGACGCGAACTTCAAGGAAGTGCAACTGAAGCATATGCGCATCGGCCAGCCGGTCGAACTGACGGCCGACGTGTACGGCTCGTCGGTCGTGTTCCACGGCAAGGTGGTGGGCTTCTCGGCAGGCACGGGTTCGGCCTTCTCGCTGCTGCCGGCACAGAACGCGACCGGTAACTGGATCAAGGTGGTGCAGCGCCTGCCGGTGCGGATCGCCCTCGACCCGCAAGAGCTCGAAAATCATCCCCTGCGGATCGGCCTCTCGATGAACGTCGACGTCAGCATCAAGGACGAAAACGGCGGCCAACTGGGCGATGCACAGAACACGGTCTATCAGACCAACGTGTTCGACAAGTACGGCGACCAGGCCGACGCCGAAATCGCCCGCATCATTGCTGAAAATGCCGGTTCTAATGCGGGACAAAGCACCAGCCAAAGCGGTGGTGCACAGAAGTCGGCCTCCCGCGACACGAAGGCACCGACCAAGGCAATGTAAGGCTGCGCCGCGTTCCAACAAGGTTTCTACTTCATGGCTCAGGCTCAAGCGCAAGTCCCTCATCCGCCGTTAGAGGGCGCGCAACTGGTGATCGGCACCATCGCGGTGTCGCTCGCCGTTTTTATGAACGTGCTCGACACCTCGATTGCGAACGTGTCGATCCCGTCCATCTCCGGGGATCTGGGCGTTTCTTCCGATCAGGGCACCTGGGTGATCACCTCGTTCGCCGTGGCGAACGCAATCTCCGTGCCGCTGACCGGCTGGCTCACCGAGCGCATCGGCCAGGTGCGCCTGTTCATGGCGTCGATCGTCCTGTTCGTGATCTCGTCATGGATGTGCGGCCTCGCGCCGACGCTGCCCTTCCTGCTCGCCTCGCGCGTACTGCAAGGCGCGGTGGCCGGGCCGATGATTCCGTTGTCGCAGACCTTGCTGCTCGCCAGCTATCCGCGCGCAAAGGCGCCGATGGCGCTTTCCATGTGGGCAATGACCACGCTGATCGCGCCGGTGGCGGGGCCGATTCTGGGCGGCTGGATCTCGGACAACATCTCGTGGCCGTGGATCTTCTACGTCAACATTCCGGTCGGCACGATTGCCGCCATCGCGACATGGTCGATCTTCCGCAATCGCGATTCGGTGATCCGCAAAGCGCCGATCGACGGGGTGGGACTCGGCTTGCTGATTGTCTGGGTCGGCTCGCTGCAGGTGATGCTCGACAAGGGCAAGGACCTCGACTGGTTCTCATCGACCACGATCGTGGTGCTGGCGCTGACCGCGGTCATCGCGCTCGCGTTCTTCATTGTCTGGGAGTTGACCGCGGAGCATCCGGTGGTCGACCTGTCGCTGTTCAGCAAGCGTAATTTCACGGGCGGCACGATTGCGCTGTCGATCGGCTATGGGCTCTATTTCGGCAATCTCGTGCTGTTGCCGCTGTGGTTGCAGACCGACATCGGCTACACGGCGACGGATGCCGGCCTGGTGATGGCGCCGGTCGGGCTGTTCGCGGTGCTGCTGTCGCCGGTCACCGGCAAGATTCTGCCGCGTACAGATCCCCGCTATATCGCCACCTTGTCGTTCCTCGTGTTTGCGCTGTGCTTCTGGATGCGCTCACGCTACACAACCGGCGTGGATGAATACTCGCTGCTGCTGCCTACGTTGATTCAGGGTATCGGCATGGCAGGCTTCTTCATTCCGCTTGTGTCGATCACCTTGTCCGGCCTGCCGGGCAACCGGATTCCGGCGGCGTCGGGCTTGTCGAACTTCGTGCGGATCATGTGCGGCGGTATCGGCACGTCGATTTTCCAGACAGCCTGGGATCACCGCACCATCCTGCATCACGCGCAACTGACAGAGCAGGCCAATGCGTATAACCCGGTGTTCGATCAATCGATCCGGCAGATGGGTGCGGCCGGTTTCAATCAACCGCAAGCGTACGGCCTGTTCAACAACATGGCGTCGCAGCAGGCCGCGCAGTTGGGCGTGAACGATCTGTTCTTTATCTCGGCGGGGATTTTTATCGCGCTGATTGCACTGATCTGGATCACCAAGCCCGAGCGCGCGGGCGGCGATGCCGGTGCGGCAGCCGCGGCGGCGCACTGATATCTGATGGGGTGGGCGGTGCTTAGGAAGGCTTAACGCGCCGTCTCCGCAGCGTTCGTGCAGCAAAGAAAATGGCGGTACCGCAGTGATGCGGTACCGCCATTTTTGTTTCGCACGAGTCGCGCTCTAGCTCGCCGCAGTCACCACCAGCCGCTCGGGCGCAAGCACGCCCTCGCCCAGCTTCGCGACGCCCAGCAATCTCCCTTCTGCCGCATAGACTCGCACGCGCTCGGCGTTTGCCGCCTCGCCGCTCAACTCCAGATCCGCGATCCGCAAGCGCTGACCGTGCAGGAACCGCCGTGTCGCTTCAGCATCGAGCTGCACCGCCGGGAAAGTCGACAGCAGGGCATCGACCGGCTGCAGCCATTGGTCGCGCTCGCCTTCGGCGGCGTCGGACAACACATCGAGCGTCACCGCATGTTCCAGCGTCAACGCACCGACGCCGGTACGCCGCAACGCAACCAGATGCGCGCCACAACCCAGCGCCTCGCCGATATCCTCAGCCAGCGTGCGCACATACGTGCCTTTGCTGCAGGTCACGCGAAACGTTACGTCGGGCAGCGCGCACGCCAGCATCTCCAGCGCGAGGATCGTGACCTGGCGCCCTTCCCGCTCGACTGTCTGGCCCGCCCGGGCGTACTCGTACAAGGGCTTGCCGTCGCGCTTCAGCGCCGAATACATCGGCGGCACCTGCACGATATCGCCGCGAAAGCGTGCCATTGCCGCCACGACCGCCGCCTCGTCGCAGCTCACCTCACGCGTTTCGACCGCCTCGCCTTCAGCGTCGCCAGTGGCCGTGCGGATACCGAGGCGCATGGTGGCCTCGTAAGTCTTGTCGGCTTCGAGCAGGTCCTGCGAGAACTTGGTCGCTTCGCCGAAACACAGCGGCAGCAAACCGGTAGCGAGCGGATCGAGCGTGCCGGTATGGCCCGCCTTCTTCGCCAGATAAAGGCGCTTCACCCGGATCAGCGCGTCGTTGCTCGACAGGCCGATAGGCTTGTCGAGCAACAATACACCGTCGAGCGCGCGACGCGGCACACGGGGCCGTTGAGGTGCGGTCATATCAGAGAGTGAGGACGAACAAAAATCAGCTACATAGCAAACCGCGCACTCAGTCTTCTTTGGCGCGGTTCGCGTTCGCCTCGTCGATCAGGCGCGACATCTCCACGGCCCGTTCGATCGTCTTGTCATAGTGGAAATGCAGCGTCGGCACTGTGTGAATATGCAGGCGCTTGAACAACTGGTTGTGCAGATGACCGGCCGCGTGACTCAGCGCTTCGAGCGTCTGTTGCGGGTCGCCGGTCAGCGTCGTGAAGTAGACCTTCGCGTGCGCGTAGTCCGGCGTCAACTCGACGCTTTGAATCGTGACGATGCCGATGCGCGGGTCCTTGACCTCGCGCAGCAGCTCGGACAGATCGCGCTGGATCTGGTCGGCGATCTGCACGTTGCGATTGGGAGAAGTACGTTTCTTAGGCATGGTGAATCCGTGATCCGTTTGAGCGGATGGCAATGAGGTTTGCGCGTCAGCCGCGGGAGGCGGCGCGCGCAAACGACAGGCACAAAAACAAGGGGCGGAGGGGCTCAAGCGCCCGCTCCGCCCCTTCAGCGTTGCGCCTGAATTACAGCGTACGCGCGACTTCGGTGACTTCGAAGACTTCGAACTGATCGCCTTCGACGATGTCGTTGAAGTTCTTGATCGACATCCCGCACTCGAAGCCCTGACGCACTTCCTTCACGTCGTCCTTGAAGCGCTTGAGCGAATCGAGCTCGCCCGTGTGAATCACGACGTTGTTGCGCAGTACGCGCACCGACGACGAGCGCTTGACGAAACCGTCCGTGACCATACAGCCGGCCACTGCGCCGACCTTCGGTACCTTGAAGACCTGACGCACTTCGACCATACCGGTCACGACTTCGCGCTTCTCCGGTGCCAGCATGCCCGACATCGCAGCCTTCACTTCATCCACAGCGTCATAGATGATGTTGTAGTAGCGAATGTCGATGCCGTTGGCTTCCGCCAGCTTGCGAGCCTGAGCGTCCGCACGGGTGTTGAAGCCGATGATGACCGCCTTCGAAGCCGTTGCCAGGTTGACGTCGTTTTCGCTGATGCCGCCCACCGCGCCATGCACGATCTGCACACGCACTTCGTCGGTCGACAGCTTTTGTAGCGATTGCACCAGCGCTTCCTGCGAGCCTTGCACGTCGGCCTTGACGATAAGCGGCAGGTATTGCACTTCGCCTTCGCCCATCTGTTCCAACATGTTCTCGAGCTTGGCGGCCTGTTGCTTGGCCAGCTTGACGTCGCGGAACTTGCCTTGACGGAACAGCGCGACTTCACGTGCCTTGCGCTCATCCGGCATCACGATGACTTCTTCGCCGGCCTGCGGCACTTCCGACAGACCTTGAATCTCAACCGGGATCGATGGGCCGGCCGACTTGGTCGGCTTGCCGGTTTCGTCGAGCATGGCGCGCACGCGGCCATAAGCGCTACCTGCCAGCACAACGTCGCCGCGGTTCAACGTACCCGACTGGACCATGATCGTTGCGACCGGACCCTTACCCTTATCGAGCTTCGCTTCGATGACCAGACCCTTGGCCGGTGCTTCGACCGGTGCCTTCAGTTCCAGCACTTCGGCTTGCAGCAGCACGTTTTCGAGCAGATCGTCGATGCCCGCGCCAGTCTTGGCCGACACCGGCACGAACGGCGAATCGCCACCGTATTCTTCCGGCACGACGCCTTCGGCGACGAGTTCCTGCTTCACGCGCTCCAGATTGGCATCCGGCTTGTCGATCTTGTTGATCGCGACGACGAGCGGCACACCGCCGGCCTTCGCGTGAGCGATCGCTTCCTTCGTCTGCGGCATCACGCCGTCGTCGGCTGCGACCACCAGAATCACGATGTCGGTTGCCTTGGCACCGCGAGCACGCATGGCCGTGAAGGCCTCGTGACCCGGGGTGTCGAGGAACGTGATGACGCCGCGCGGTGTTTCCACGTGGTAAGCGCCGATGTGCTGCGTAATCCCGCCCGCTTCACCCGCTGCGACCTTGGCGCGGCGGATGTAGTCGAGCAGCGACGTCTTGCCATGGTCGACGTGACCCATGACGGTCACAACCGGCGGACGCGGCAGCAGTTCCGCGTCGGAAATTTCGCCTTCGACCAGCATGGCTTCCGGATCGTCCAGCTTGGCCGCAACTGCGTGGTGGCCCAGTTCTTCGACGATGATCATCGCCGTTTCCTGATCCAGCATCTGGTTGATGGTGACCATCTGGCCGAGCTTCATCATCGACTTGATGACTTCCGACGCCTTCACGGCCATCTTGTGGGCCAGATCGGCAACCGTAATGGTTTCCGGCACGTGCACTTCACGCACGATCGGTTCGGTCGGCGCCTGGAACGTGGTGTTCTGATCCTGATGCTTGCCGCGGCCTTTCGGCCCACCGCGCCAGCCGCGATCGACACCGCCGCTCGTATCACCACGCGTCTTGATGCCGCGGCGCTTCGCTGCGTCGTCCTGCCAGCCGCCCTTGCCTGCGCCCGGCTTCTTCTTGTCGCCAGCCGACGGCGCGGTGGTGGCAGCCGGTGCCGCCGCTGCCGGCTTCTTCGCTGCCGGACGGGCCGGTGCTTCGCCGGCCGGACGGGCCGGCTTGTGCAGCGTGCCCTTGGCTTCCACAGCCTTGGGCGCCTCGACGACAGGCTTGGCCGCCGGCGCCGGTTCCGGCGCCTTCACCTGGGCCTTGCGCGGCGTGTTCATCATCTCGCGAATTGCACGCGCTTCGGCTTCTGCCTTGGCGCGGCGCTTGCTGATTTCTTCCTGCTCGGCGCGCGTCTTTTCCGCGGCTTGACGCGCTGCGTCTTCCGCCTTCTTCGCGGCTTCGCGTTGCGCGGCACGTTCGGCTGCAGCGCGTTCGTCATCCTGCTCGCTCGCGGCAGCCGGTGCGGCGGCGGGCTCTACCGCTTGCACGACCTGCTCGGCCTTCTTCTGCGCAGCCGCTTCCGCTGCGGCAGCAGCACGCTTTTTCGCCGCTTCCTCTTCCGCACGGCGGCGCTCGGCTTCGGCAGCCTGCTCGCGTGCCTGGCGCTCGGCCTCTTCGCGCTCGAGCTGTTCCTGGCGCGCTTTCAGTTCCTGAGCCTGCTTTTCGAGCAGCTCGGCTTCGTGACGCGCTTCTTCCTCGCGGCGTTGAAGTTCGAGATCATCCGTATCGATCTCGGCCTCGGCTACATGAATCGATGCATCGCCGCTTTCGCCACCCGCTTCGTCGCGGCGGACGAACGTGCGCTTCTTGCGCACCTCGACCTGAATGGTACGAGCCTTACCCGTCGCGTCGGATTGCTTGATCTCCGACGTATGCCGTTTCGTAAGCGTAATCTTGCGCTTGTCCGCATCAGTCGAGCCGTGAGACTTGCGCAAGTGGTCGAGCAGACGCGCCTTGTCCGTTTCGGACAGGGTGTCGTCTTCGCTCGCTTTGGTGACGCCCGCCGCCTGCAGCTGCTCGAGCAGCACGCCGGCAGGCATTTTCAGTTCCGCGGCAAATTGGGCTACGTTGTTACTCGCCATTCATTCCTCTTAATGCAAGGACCGATTCCTTGCGGTTAGCATCGGGTCATGCGGCCTGACGGCCGCGTTCAATTTAGTGCGCCATGGTCATTTCTCACTGGAACCAATGTTCACGTGCTTTCATGATCAACGCCTTAGCGGCATCCTCTTCCATTCCGGTCATTTCGACCAATTCATCTACAGCCAGCTCGGCCAGTTCGTCACGCGTGTGAATCTGATGTTCAGCCAGCCTGGCGAGCAGGTCGGCGTCAATGCCGTCCAGGCTCTTCAGGTCGAGCGCGACATTTTCGACCTTCTCTTCGTTCGCGATCGCCATCGTCAGCAGTGCATCGCGTGAGCGATTGCGCAGTTCGTGAACGGTATCCTCGTCGAACGCTTCGATCTCGAGCATTTCGTTGAGCGGCACATAAGCGATCTCTTCGAGACTCGTAAAGCCCTCGTCGATCAGGATGTCAGCCACTTCTTCGTCGACATCGAGACGCGCCATGAACAGGTCACGCAGAACACCGCGTTCCTGATTCTGCTTTTGCGCAGATTCGTCCGGCGTCATGATATTGATCTGCCAGCCGGTGAGTTCGCTGGCAAGACGCACGTTCTGGCCGCTACGGCCGATTGCGACCGCCAGTTCGTTCTCGTCGACGACGACGTCCATCGAATGCTTTTCTTCATCGACGACGATCGACTGCACGGCTGCCGGCGCGAGCGCGCCGATCACAAACTGGGCGGGATCTTCCGACCATAGCACGATGTCGACGTTTTCGCCACCGAGCTCGTTGCGCACAGCCTGCACGCGCGAACCGCGGATGCCGACGCAGGTGCCGATCGGATCGATGCGCTTGTCATAAGCGACCACGCCGATCTTGGCGCGCACGCCTGGATCGCGTGCGGCAGCCTTAATTTCGAGCAGACCCTGCTCGATTTCCGGCACTTCCATCTCGAACAGCTTCATCAGGAACTCGGGCGCCGTGCGCGAGAGTTCGATCTGCGGACCCCGAGCGGTGCGATCGACCTTGGCGATATAAGCGCGCACGCGGTCGCCCACGCGCAGGTTTTCCTTCGGAATCAGCTGGTCGCGGCGCAGCAGCGCTTCAACACGGCCCGACTCGACGATGAAATTACCCTTGTCGAGGCGCTTGACCGTCCCGGTCATGATGTTCTCGCCGCGCTCCAAGAAGTCGTTCAGGATCTGCTCGCGCTCGGCGTCGCGCACCTTCTGCAGGATCACCTGCTTGGCGGCCTGCGCGCCGATGCGGCCGAATTCGATGGACGGCACCGGTTCTTCGATGTACTCGTCGAGCTGCGCGTCGGGCTTCTGCTCACGCGCTTCGAACAGCAGGATTTCCTGATCCGGCTCTTGCAAACCGGCTTCGTCCGGCACCACGCGCCAGCGGCGGAACGTTTCGTGCTCGCCGCTTTCACGGTCGATATGGACGCGGATATCCGCATCTTCTTCGAAGAGTTTCTTGGAGGCCGAAGCGAGAGCCGCTTCGAGCGCGGCAAATACCACGTCTTTATCGACGTTCTTCTCGCGTGCCAGCGCATCCACCAGCATCAACACTTCGCGACTCATTGTTTGCGGCTCCTAAAGTCAACTTTCGGAACGAGGCGTGCTTTATCGATGTCCGCGAGCGTGAAATCGAGCATCGCGGCGCCTTCCTTCCCTTCAAATTCCAGACCGATCGTCTCGCCTTGCGGAGCATGCAGAATGCCCCGGTACGATTTCCGTCCGTCCAATGGCTTTTTCAATGTAATTGCCACTTCGCTGCCTGCGAAGCGTTCGAAATCCGCCAGTTTTTTCAGCGGGCGGTCGAGACCGGGCGACGACACTTCAAGCCGCTCGTAATCGATATTTTCGACCGTCAGAACGTGCTGGAGCTGACGCGTGACCTTTTCGCAATCTTCGATTGCGATACCGGCCGGCTGGTCGATGTAGATACACAGCATGCCGCGCCCGGTGCGCTCAAGTTCGACGAGCTCGTAGCCGAGGCCCACGACCGTGGTTTCAATCAGTTCCGTCAGTTGCACAGTGCCCTCTAAGATGTTCGCGCGGCAAGCCTGCCGGTTTTACCTGCAAACAACCTGCGGGCCGCGCGCCAAGCCGGCGCACGTTCCTGCTACCCGAGATGCCGAACCACAAACTGAAGCGGCAAAAAAAAATGGGCGAAACGCCCATCATCTTATTGCCGGTGGTCGCATCTGAGCCGCATATAAAAAGCCGCACGCCCAGCGACTCTGCGATTGTAGCCATTTTTCAGGACAAACGCAAACCGGCGGAATGCATAAAACCGGCATTTCCGCTTGATTTCACTGCAATCTTTTGTCCGGACGGAGGCTTTCGCACATGATTCGGCGCAGGTTGCGGGACGCGATCGCGCGATGGGTCTTGCCCCCATCTTGCCCCGAATGTTGCACCGGGTTTTACCCCGGCCCTCACCTTGCGCCTGTATGCTGCCCTGTTACGCCGCGTTACCGGCCACGCGAGCGTCCGCGCGGCGCGCCGCCGCGATTTGCGCCGGCGTTCGGATTGCCGCCGCCCGAGCGGTTCGGGTTGCCGCTGCGATTACTGGCGCCCGGACCGCGGCCGCCGCTGCGGGGATTGCCACCGCCCGCTGCGGCAGCCCGCTTGCCGCCACCTGCCGGGCGATTGCCATTGCCCGACGGCGCACGATTGCCGTCCACGTCGCGGCCGCCGCGCGGCGCATTCGCACCGCCGCCGCTGCTCATCGGGCCCGAGAAACCGCCGCTCGCGCCGCGACCTGCACCACGGCCATAGCCGCCACCGAAGCCGGAGCCCGCGCCACCGCCGAAGCCGCCACCGGCTGCGCCGCGACGCTGGCCACCGCGCGGCGGCTGCTGGTCGAAGCGGCCGTGCGACATCAGCACCGGCTCGCGATTGATGAAGCCCATCGAGGTCTGCATCGGATCCGGCTGCTTGCGCTCGGGCGCCGCGTTGCGGCCGCCCTTCTCTTCGCTGGCGACCTTCAGGCCGACCGACGCCATCAGGCTACGCACCTGATTGTCTTCGAGTTCTTCCCAACGGCCGCGCTTGAGGCCCTTCGGCAACGAGATCGGGCCGTGGCGGGTACGGATCAGGCGGCTAACCATCAGACCGGCCGCTTCGAACATGCGGCGCACTTCGCGGTTACGACCTTCAGCCAGCGCAACGTGATACCAGTGATTGGTGCCTTCGCCACCGCCATCGCGGATGCGCAGGAAGTTCGCCGGACCATCTTCCAGCTCGACGCCGTGCAGCAATTTCTGGCGCATCCCTTCGGCCAGCTCGCCGACCACGCGCACCGCATACTCACGCTCGACGCTGTAACGCGGATGCATGAAACGGTTCGCCAGATCGCCTGAGGTGGTCAGCATCAGCAGGCCCTCGGTGTTGAAGTCGAGGCGGCCGACCGCGAGCCACTTGGCGGTTTTCATCGGCGGCAGCTTGTCGAACACCGACGGACGGCCTTCCGGATCGGCATGACTGACGATTTCGCCGGTCGGTTTGTGATACAGCAGCACGCGCGGCGGCTTGTTCTGCAGCTTGCGCTTGACCGGCTTGCCGTTGATGCGCACCTGATCGGTCGGCATGATGCGCTGGCCGATATGGGCCGGCTCGCCGTTGACCGAAACGCGGCCGGCAATGATCAGCTCTTCCATGTCGCGGCGCGAGCCCATGCCGGCTTCGGCGAGCACCTTGTGCAGCTTCGGCGCGTCGTCGTCCGGCGACAGCACGCGCTTGGGCGCGGCCGGCTTGCCACGGCGCAGCATCGGGGCGCGCACGCCGCCGGTGGTGCTGTTATCCGCATCGAACGCGGGCGATGTGACGTACGAAAACAGATCGTCCTGGGCGGCTTCCGCAACCGCT
Organism: Paraburkholderia sp. SSBN10T; assembly: GCF_056619545.1. NCBI lineage: Bacteria > Pseudomonadati > Pseudomonadota > Betaproteobacteria > Burkholderiales > Burkholderiaceae > Paraburkholderia > Paraburkholderia sp. SSBN10T. The sequence goes on along the minus strand of NZ_JBWQQI010000024.1, from coordinate 90,030 downwards.
GCCGGCGCTTCGCCGCGACGGTTCTGGCGCGCCCGGCCGCCTTCGCGGGGGCCACCCTCGCGAGGTGCCCCGCCCTCGCGGGGGCCGCCCTCACGGTTCGCCGCGCCTTCGCGCTTGGCGCCCGCGTTGCGGCGCTGCCCCTGGCCCTTCGCGCCCGGTTCCTTGCGCGGCATGCGCACCTGCGCGACCACTTCGCCGTCCGGCGGCGCTTCGGTCACGACCGGCTCAGTTGCTCCTTCCGCAGCCTTGTTCTTCGCCCCCGCGCGACGCCGCGCGATCAGGCTACGCGGCCCGCGGCGCAGTCCGCGGCGCGGACGTTCTTCGCCCTCGGCGCCTTCAGCGTGCGCCGGACGATCGGACTCGCCCGCGGACGTTTGCGAAGTACGCGTTTCGCCGGCGCGCGCGGAGTGCACGGCGTGCTCGGATTCGGACGAATCGGTATCGTGGGTATCTGTCAAAACAACCTCAAAGTGTCAGGTCGCGCGCGCCCATTGCGGGCGCGGCAAAAGTTCGGTTACGTCAGGCGCTGTGCGACTCGTTTTCGTCGTCGGTCAGTACGCCCGCGTCCTGTGCGGCATCGTGACGATCTTCCGGATCGTCTGCCGGGTTCGACTCGACGGCGTACTCCGTGGTACGGAGCTCGCCCGGGTCGTGCGCGGGTATTGCGGGACCGGCCTGGGAGACCGGGTCCTGATCTTGTGTTGCCTCCGACGCTGTCTCGGCAGTTGCCTCACCAGCACCTGCGGCGGCATGCGGTTCAGCGTGTGTTTCTCCGGCTGCGACGCCGACGGTTGCGGCGCCCGCCTCTGCAACCTCAGTTGCTTCCGTTTCCGCGGGCGCTGCCTCATCCGCATGTTGCGCCGTGGCGGGCTCGGCGGCCTGCTCACCGGCCGCCAGCTGTTCGGCTGACGACTCGACGATCGCAGGCTCTTCGGCCGACGGCTCCGCGCCATCCTGCGCCACGGCGTCCGGAAACTCGATCGCATGCTGACCGAGCAGGTCCGCATTCAGTTGCGCCGACGGGTCGTCGAGCGGCGGCAATTCGTCGAGCGCCCTCAAACCGAGGTCGTCCAGAAACTGCCGGGTGGTCGCGTACAGCGCGGGACGGCCCGGCACATCACGATGGCCGATCACTTCGATCCAGCCCCTATCCTCGAGTTGCTTCACCACCTGCGTGTTCACGGTCACGCCGCGAATCTCTTCGATATCGCCACGTGTAACCGGTTGCCGATACGCAATAATCGCCAGCGTCTCGAGAACGGCGCGCGAATATTTCGGCGGCTTCTCGGGATGCAGACGATCCAGATACGAACGCATCGCGGGCTTGCTTTGAAAACGCCAGCCCGACGCCAGCCCGACCAGTTCCACACCTCGTCCGGACCAATCCTGCTTCAGGTCCTCGAGCAACGTGCGAACCGTATCTGCCGACACGCCGTCGGCAAAGAGCTTGCGCAGCTCACCGAGCTTTAAAGGCTCCTGCGCGCAGATCAAGGCAGTCTCGAGGACGATCTTCGCCTCTTGGGTATTCATGCAGCTAGGTCAGACCCTGTGGTCAAAGAACCGGATCAAACAGACGATATGGAACTGAAGACGCGCTCGCCCGATTCTGATCGGTCATATTGATGGGAGCACGCACCGGGGGGAGGCGAAACAGGCAATCGAGCCAAACCCAGCCGGACGGAGCAGCGATATTCCTGAAGGGAATCGCGTGACTGAACGCCATATTACGCAAAAACATTCGGTGCGTAAAGACGAAATCCCGCTGATTCCCGCGTTTTCAGCCGTTCATGCCGAATAGGTTCAAAAAGCGTCAAATCCAATGCAAAGGACCCACGGCGCCAGGCGAACCGCCATCTGTGAGCCAGGCGCGAACCAACGGTGCACCTCAGCCTTCCAGATGGCGGCCAAGAAACTGCTGCAGCCGTGCGACGCCGGCGTCCAGCCGGACTGTATCGCAAGCGTAGCACCAGCGCACGAAGCCCTCGCCTTGCGGACCGAAGGCGCTGCCCGGGGCAAGGCCGAGCCCCACTTCGCGCACCAGCGCCTTGCACAGCGCCAGGCTGCGCGCCGCGCCAGGCAGTGAAAAGAACAGGTACATCGAACCGGGTGGCGTCTTCACGTCGATGCCCGGGAGCGCGGACAAGGCGCCGACCAGGTGATCGCGCGAGGCCTTCAGGTCCGCCACCAGTTGCCGTGTGAACGGCTCGCCGTGCTGCACGGCGGCGACGCCCGCCTGTTGCACGAACGCCGGCGCGCACGAGGTGTTGTATTCGACCAGCTTGCCGAGGTCGTCCATCAACGCGGCCGGGGCGACGATCCAGCCGAGCCGCCAGCCGGTCATCAGCCATGCCTTCGAGAACGAGTTCACGCAGATCACGCGCTCGTCGCGCGTCGCCAGATCGAGAAAGGACGGCGCGCTCGGCGCCGCATCGTCGGCATAGTAAAGGCGCTCGTAGACCTCATCGGCAACGATCCAGATGCCGTGGCGGCGACAATGCTCGAGTACCGTGCGCTGCTGTGCGGCGCTCATCACCCAGCCGGTCGGATTGTTCGGCGAGTTGAGCAACAGCATTTTCGTATCGGGCGTGAGCGCGCTCAGGAGGCGCTCGAGGTCAAGCGCCCAGCCTTGTTCACCGTAGCCGAGCGCGACGGTCTCGACACGGGCGCCGAGAATTTTCGGGATTTCCACCAGGTTCGGCCACAACGGTGTGACCGCGACCACCCGGTCGCCCGCGCCCACCACCAGTTGGGCGGCCAGCATCAAGGCGTTGACGCCTGCGCTCGTGACCGCGATGTGGTCGACCGAAGTCGTGCCATGCAGGCTCGTGACGTAATCGGCGAGCGCCGCGCGCAGCGGCGCGATGCCCAGATTGTGCGTATAGAAGGTCGCGCCCGCGGCGAGCGCCTCGCTTGCCGCCGTGCGGATGAATTCCGGCGTCACGCGGTCGGACTCGCCGAACCAGAACGGCAGCACGTTTTCGACACCGAACCCGGCGTTCGCCACCTCACGAATCTGGGACGACCGTAACGCGCGCACGGCATCGCGCGCGTTCGGCAAAAGGGGCGTGGGCAGATCGGATTCGCTCATCAAGACATCCAGACAGATGGGTTCGGGTGACAGCAGGTCGTGTGACGTGCGCTTACTGACGTGCCGCAGCGGCATACGCCAGGTAAAACGAGAGTTTAGCGCGCGGCGCGTTTTCAGGACGCAGTGCAGACACCGCCTACCGCGCCGCGCCCTAGCGCAGATCCTCCGCCCGCGCCGGCAACTGCCGGATCAGGCTCCATACCGCCTCCGCAGCCGGCGAGAGCGAGCGGTCGCGCCGCCGCACCATTTCGATCGTGCGTTCCGCACGCGGCACTAGCGGCCGCGCGACCAGCGAGGTATCGGCCGGCAACGGCAACGCCAGCCACGGCAACACGCTCACGCCCACCCCCGCCTCCACCAGTCCGAACACGGTGGCCGAATGCCCCAGTTCCTGCACCACACTGGCGCTCACGCCGTGATCGTTCATGACGGCGTCGATAATCGGCCGGCTACCCGATGCGTAATCGAGCATGACGAGCCGCTGCCCCTCGATATCCGTCCACGCGACCTTCTGCTGCCCAGCCAGCGGATGATCAGCGCGCGACACCAGACAGAAAGAATCCGTCATCAGCCGCTCGCTCAGCAGATCGTCCGCGGCGAACGGGCCGATGACAACGCCGAAATCCACCTCGCCCGATTTGACCTTGCGGATCACATCGCTTTGCACATCGTCGCGCAGCCCCATCGTAATGAACGGAAACTGCCGCCCGCACGCGGCCACCACCTGCGGCATCAGCCGGCAAGCCACCGTGGGGCTCGCGGCCACCACCACGCGCCCGCGCCGCTGCTCGCCGATCTCGCGGATCTCGCGCAGCGCAGCGTCGAGATCGGCCAGGAGGCGCGACACGCTCGAGACCAGGTTGCCGCCCACGTCGGTCAACTGCACCTCGCGAGTGGTGCGGTCGATCAGCTTCAGACCGATTTCCGCCTCCAGTTCCCGCACGCAACGACTCACGGCCGACTGGGTCAGCCCGATCTCGTCGCCCGCGCGGCTAAAGCTCTGCAAGCGTGCGACCTCAATGAAAACCCTTAGCTGGCGGAGCGTGACATTCATTTGAGCATCTCATCAATAGTGGCATTTGATGAGCATTGTATTGTTACTTTTAACACTCCGCTCACTATCGATTGTTTCGCTGCGATGCAGCAATAAGGCGCAAACGCACGCTGCGCGGGCTTGATTGCACAAGATTGGTGATTGTCCCGATTTGCGGGACGGGTTTTTTGGATTCTTATACGCCCCTGACTAACGCCCGCGCTGGCCCGAACTTACGGGGCTTCGAGGTAGTTTTTAATAAGGTGGCACGCTTCGTGCATTTGGATGCGCACTGGGTCGGCGCCATGGACCTGACTGCACAACCAGAACCGTGGCAAGCCCGACCCCGCCTGGCACTCAGGATTGAGTGCATGGAGAGTGCGCGGCGCGGGGCAGCGCACCGGAGTTAGCTTCGCTGAGGTGAGACATGATGCTGTTCGACGATTTGAGAGACAACGAGTGGGCGCTGGTCGAGGCGTTGTTCTGTGCGGAGCCAGCACGGAGCGAACGACGCGGCCGGCCACGCGTGGAAGCACGCGCGGTTGTCAATGCGGTCCTGTGGGTGCTGTCGACAGGAGAAGGCTGGTCCAAGCTTCCGGGTCGCTACCCCTCGCCGCCGACGTGCCGCCGCCGCTTTGACGAGTGGCAAGCCGACGGCACGCTCGCCGAAATAGTGAAGCGGCTCGGCACGAGCGGCCGGGAAATCTCGCTGCGCGGCCGTATCGGCGCGACGGCTGCCAAGCCGCCTGCACCGCCGAGCCGCGACCGTCTGCGTGGCGCCTTCTGGACCAATCCGGAATCCTGGCGCGCACCAGTCAAGATGGCCTGACACTGCTGGAGTTTTGCCACCGGGCGCCCATGGGCGCCCGGTGTCTATCCGAGCGTCGGAATCCGGCCAAGGCCGCACCGGCGACGGCGTGCCTGCGACGCGGCGGACGTGTGCGTCACGCTGCCCATCAGCGCCGCGCCGTGCCTGCGACCGTCAGGATGCCGGGCTACCGTGATACATCCATTTACGATTACTTACAGCACGCTTTCGCTCCTGTGCATACCGTACGAATATGCACACAGGCCTGACTCATCAGGTTTGAACGGAGCCCAGCATGAAACCAATGTCCCTGCTTCTGTGCGGCATTGTCGTTTCATTGATCGCCGCGCCCATCTTCGCACAGCAAAAACCTCCGGGCTGGAACTGGCAGCCCGATCGGCCCGCCACGCTCGAAGCATGGCAACAGGGCGAGCGCAACCGTAACTTCACGCCACCCGCGCCGCGTGGCGACCTGCGTGGCGATATCGCCAGCAATGTGCGCGCGCGCCCGGAGCCGGTGCACGAGGATGCGCCACGCCGCCGTTAGGGCCGCAAGGCGCGCGTCGCGACCGGCGCGATCGACAATTGGAAAAAGCAGGAAAGCGCGGCAAACCTCAGCGGAACTTGCGGGAACCACCTCGGGACGCGCCAGTCTGACCTATGCCATTAGCACAGCGTGGCAGTAGTAATTCCGGTACGCCCGTATCCTTGCGATACGGGCTTTTTTTTGCGCCTTTTTTGCGCTGGCCGTAGCGACGCCCAGCCAAGCCCGCGGCCCGACAGCGGCGCGCCGGCGCCTCGCACCCGGCAACCCGGAGGAGGCAACTACGGACGCACTTCCAGATCGGCCGTGCGGTGCTCTCCAGCAACGTAATCGGTCATCTTGCGCGCGGTCCAGTTGAGCGATCGCTCGTCGCGTTCGAGGCGAGCAAATTCGGCCCGGCCCCTATCGGTCAGCACAGCGATGTCGACCGGCGCATGAAAACCCGGAGCGGGTGCGACGGTGCGTTGCCGGACCGTCTCCATCAACCCGAGCGCGCGCAGATATTCGAATACTCCCGGACGCCGGGCCCATGGAACCTGGCGATACTGCGCCCGCCGCAGTGCTTCAAGAACTGCTTCGTTGGAATACGTGGTCATCTCACTTCTTTCTTAAAGTGCAGCCATGACACATCTTTGCGCAGCACATCACCGCGCCACCAGTGACGCGCATAGCACCCACCCATGGCGGAGAGCTTCATCGCAATGGCGATGCTACCGTCTCCCGCCAGGTGCCACCTGTTGTTCCGTGTTTTTGGGTCCCCGTTCGAACCTCGTGTTAGCGTTCCCTTCACAAGCCTATGATGCGACCGACGTGGCGCGATAGCGGCAGCGTGAATACCCTCAAAAACCATACGTTACCCCATTTAAATTGATTCTATTCACTTTATTGGCGCTTTTTTTTGCAGCAATCGTGCTAATGCCGCGGGCCCGCATCCCCCTTGCGTGCGCCGCTCTGGCCCTGTTCTGGCTGCTGGCAGCGGGCTGGTTGAGCGCACCGTTGCTCGACCTGGCCCAGCGGGGTCCACGCGCCGTTGCGCCGACGACCTACGCCGCCCGCACGACGATCGTGATGCTCGGCAGCGGCACCTACTATGACGACGCTCACAAACTGGTGCCGCGAAAAGACGCCTTGGCACGCATCGCGACGAGCGCCACCCTCTATTCGGCATGCAAACGAAGCGGCGCGACCTGCCGGGTGATCATCAGCGGGGGCAACCCACAGCGGCATGCTGCGTCGGAAGCCGACACCTACCTGCCCTATCTGCTGCAACAGCAGGTGCCGCGCACGGACATCATTCTCGAGAACCGCAGCCTCAACACCTACGAAAACGCCCGCAACGTGGCAACACTATTGCACGCCGCCCCCTACGACTCTCTGATCCTCGTCACCTCGGCGTACCAGATGCCGCGCGCCCTGCTCGACTTTCACCGCTTCGGACTCAGACCTGAGCCAGTTATCTCAAATACACGCCAGGTGCGCGTCGGCCTGCTGCCGCGCTTCGAGAATCTGGTGAACGCGGATCTCGCGCTTCATGAATTGATCGGCATCGCGCAGTTTCACGTCTACTGTCTGCTCGGGTGGTTCTGAGAAGAACATGCCCCCGACACATATTCAGTTGTACCGATTGATCTTCCGGTTGCGGCGTTTCGGTTTTGCTTCCTGCCTCAAAAGCGTCGCGAACGCTCCGGAACTTCGCCTTGTAGCTTGTGCCGATAGACGTAGGACTAGCATGTCCACATGGCAATAACACCCGTTGTGATGATGTTTAACCTTTCGGTGACACAGCCCAAACGTAACTAAATGTAACTATCTGTCAAACCTGTTACAAAGATTCTGTTGGAGCGGATATTGCTCGCTAGAATGCATTGTCCTTCCGATCGGACAGGCAGTAATCGGCCACAACCACTCTACGGAGGTAAAGATGAAGAAAGTGTCCCTGGCGATCCTGGTTTCCCTCTCGGCCCTGGCGGGCACCGCATATGCGCAAGACAATGGCGTCACGATGAGCACCGATCCGGCCAAGGCAGCCGATGTCGAACAACGTGCCCAGAACTTGCAATCCCAGCAACAAGCCATGGAAAGCGAAAAGCCCGCCATGCCGGCCAAACATCACAAGATGGCCCCGCATCACAAGAAGCCGGCCATGAAGATGGATAAAGCAGCGAGCGAGTAAGCTCGGCTGACAGAGGCAGTCCCGCTCCAGTCGCCACGACGATGTCAAGCCGAAGCCGGCCATGCCGGCTTCGGCTTTTTGTTGTCCGGGCCAGACTGACGGTATGCTAAAGTCGCGCACCGAAGAACCACCCCCAACCCGTGCGCACCTTGGTGCGGAGGACAGAATGAGCAACATCCAGCTGGACATCGAATGGACCGAAGCGGCATCCCGCAAAATCGAAAAGCTGATGCCGCGCGGCGGTCAGGAAGCGTATCTGGCCTTGCCGCCGGTTGAATGCCTGCCGATGGAAGGCGACGTGCTGTTTCTCGGCCCGGACGGCAAACAGCAACCGTTTATCGTCGCGGAGCGCCAGTATCACCATGACGGCGATGCGGACTGGACCATCATCCTGATTCTCGACGTCCCGCAGTCGACGCACTAAGCGTCAGCCGCACACGGCGGGCGCGCAGGCTGCGACGGCCGCCTGCGGCGCGGCGCCCGCCTGAGCGCCTGAACCGCGTGAACTCTTGCGCCACCTGGCAGACGAGATCCGCTATCAGGCAATCTTCTCTATCACGCGAATTTCCGAATGTTCGACCCAATCCGCGACGGCCTTCTTATAGGCCTCGATATGGGCCGACTTCGCGTGCGCGGCAAGCGCCTCCCTGCTTTCCCAGCGTTCGACGAACACAAAGCGGCGCGGCTCGCTCACATCTCGATGCAGGTCGTATTGAAACGCACCCTGCTCCTTGCGCGTCGGTCCGACGATGCCTTCGAGCGCCTCGCGCAACTTTTCTTCATGACCCGGTTTTGCCACCGAGATTGCCACTACCGCGATTTCCGCCATGCTGAGCTCCGTCTGAAAAACCAGCAGGATACCTGCCGTGCCGCAAACTTGCCGGTAGGGCGCTTGCGACAGGCACATCTGGCAAGCACGTCCGGCAGACGCAGGCGGCAAGCCGCCGTCGCAAACATCTATACAAAGGAAGCCACACGCCGCGCGGGCGAGAACCCCGCCTGGAGTTTGGCGTGCAGCCGCCGCACCGGCGTGCTAGCGTTGCCCATATGGAAGCGGGCTTGGTGCGTGTGTGATAACCCGTACATTCAGGGGAAGTTCGAACTGCTAGACTGTTTTTCGACTAATCCGCTGGAGGTCAGCGTGGCTGGGTTCGAGCTCCGTCTCTTCGGGCAGCGTATGCGCCCTGCCAACACCGTGGCCTGCGTGCCGGTGCGGCGCAGGACTTCGTTGTGGATCGTAGCGCACGTCTGAGACCACGCCACCATGCCCACAGTCGAAGAACTGACGCTCAGCGGCCTTCTGCCTCATCTGGTGCACGAAGAATCCGGCTGGACCGCCACATGGCGGGCCCTCACGTTGCACAGCGTGTTTCAGCCAGTGCTGTCCATCACCCATCAACGCATTGTCGGTTATGAAGCGTTGTTGCGCGCCGTCGACCCGGTCGGACTGTCGGTCACGCCCGACATGCTGTTTGCGGGCACCCGCTCGGCAAGCGAGGCGCGCGAGCTGGACCGGATCGCCCGCTGCCTGCACGTCGCCAATTTCATGGAGCAAAACGTCCCGGTCGGGTGGCTGTTCCTCAACACCCGGCCGCAGGTGTTCGAAACGGGCTGGCCGCAGCGTGCCTTCATCGACGAATTGTCATCACATTTCGGACTGCCGCAGGAACGCATTGTGATCGAGGTGCTTGAGCAGCCGGCCGACGACGAATCGGCCGTCGCCAGCATGCTGGCCGCATCCCAGCCGCGCGACTTTCTGATTGCGATCGACGACTTCGGCACCGGTTTCTCGAACTTCGACCGGGTGTGGCGCTTCCGCCCCGACATCGTCAAACTGGACCGCTCGCTGGTGGCGCGCGCCGGCAAACGCCAGGGCGACGAGTCGCTGATCGGCCACCTGATCGCCATGCTGCACCAATCGGGGACGCTGGTGCTGGCCGAAGGGGTCGAGACCGACGACGAACTGATGATCCTGATGCAAGCCGACGTGGACTTCGTTCAGGGCTTCTGGCTCGGCCAGCCGAAGGGCTCCGTGCAGGCCGCCTGTGCGCGGGTACCCGCCCTGATCGAATCGATGTGGCGCAAGTTCGCCGACTATGAACGCAAGCACGCCCGCCATCAGCGCCTTGGCTTCGAGGGCTTTGCCGAAGCGGTGCTGGCGGCGTCCCACAGCTTCGCCGCGAGCGGCGACCTCGCTCAGGCGGCGCAACTCGTGTTCTCGATTCCAGAAGCACGCCGGGTGTTCGTCACCGACGATCAGGGCGAGCAAACCCTGCCGTCCATCTGCGCCCCTTCCGTGCCACCGCCCCCGCAGCGCCTTGCACCGCTGCTGGCGACGACGCGCAGCAACTGGTCGCGCCGGGCATACTTCAAGCATGCGCTGGCCGCGCCGGGCCGCGTCGCCATGATGGGACCGCACTACTCGCTGATCGACGGCGAAGACTGCTACACGGCCGCCGTTACGCTCGAGCGCGAAGGCAAGACCATCATCCTGTGCGTCGATTTCATTCCCGGCGCCCGCAGCGCGCCCGGCCCGCGCAGGCGCTGAGCCGCAGCGACAGCAGCAACCACGCCACCGTCCGGGCCTCCACCACCTCAGTCGTCCACTCGCGAGCGACCCAGCTTGATCTCGCCGCGCCGTGCCTTGGTATCGAGCCGACGCCGGTTCGAGGCGCGCGTCGGCCGGGTAGCGACGCGCGGGGTGCGCGTCACGCTGACGCTCTGAATCAGCTCGTCGAGCCGCTCCAGCGCGGACGCTCGATTCATCTCCTGGGTGCGATGCTCTTGGGCCTTGATGATGACTACGCCATCGCGCGTAAGCCGGCGATCCGACAGAGCGAGCAGCCGCATCTTGAGAACCTCGGGCAAAGACGACGCGCGCACATCGAAGCGCAGATGAATCGCACTGGAAACCTTGTTGACGTTCTGCCCACCCGCCCCTTGCGCGCGCACGGCGGTCAGTTCGACTTCATTGGGCGGGATCGGATAACGGGATGTCATGGCGTGGGTATAGAGCAACGAACCGCAAGTGTACACACGTGCCCAGCAGCCGTCTCGCACGACAAAACCCGCGGCGGCGGCTCGGCCGGACGCTTGCGAGTGCCACGCAAGCCGCTATCGGCAAGCCGAACCGATGCACAAAAAAAGTTGCCGAACACCGTCGCGTCGCCGATACTGGCATCCATCGCTTACAACGTAAATTAATATGAAGCTGCGCCCCGCTGTCCTGCTCGACCTGGCCGTCAACCTGCTGCTGCCATGGCTGGCTTACCGGCTCGCGGCGCCCCATTGGGGCGAGACCGGCGGCCTGATCGCCTCGGCCGTGCCGCCCGTGATCTGGAGCCTCGTCGAGCTGGCGCGCTTCAGGCGCGTCGACGCACTCAGCGTGATCGTGCTGACAGGCATCGTGCTGTCGATCTGCGCAATGGCGCTGGGCGGCAGCCCGCGCATGTTGCTGCTGCGCGAATCTCTGGTGTCCGGCGCGATCGGCGTGGCGTTTCTGCTGTCGCTGCCGCTGCGCCGGCCGCTCATCTTCTATCTGGCCCGCGCCACGGTAGCCCGCGAACAGGCAGACGGTGCCGCGCGCCTCACTGCGCTGATCGACGAGCGCCCTGACGTCGCCGCCGCGATGCGCCTGATGACCGCGGTGTGGGGCATGGGCCTCACCGGCGAGACGCTGTTGCGCTCATGGATGGCGTGGACCTGGCCGATCGAGCGCTTCCTAGTGGTCTCGCCTTTCATCGGCTACGGCATTTATGGCGCGCTGCTGACGTGGACGCTGTGGTACCGCAAAACCTTGCGCGACCGGGCCAACGCAGCGGCGCAGGTGAACGGCATGCCGGGTTGAACCGCGCCGGAAACCCCGCGCACAACGCTTGAAGACGACGCTTGAAGAACAGCATAGCAAACGCATCGACACGACATAACCTGGCCTGACGGACGAGGTCAGATGAGCCATAAAATCAGTTAGACTCATCACCGGTTTGGGGCTTCCCTGCAGTCTCATTTTTGTCGTGGTACGAAAACTCCAGGCAGTCGATGCGCTATTCGGTCGAGATCAAAAAATTCCTATATAGCCAGTACTTTTATGGCGGTCTGCGGATCGCGGTCGGCGTCTCGTTACCGGCCGTCATTTGCCTGCTGCTGTTCCACGACCAGGAGCTGGGCTTCACGATTGCGACCGGCGCGCTCGGCGCATGCGTGGTCGACATGCCGGGTCCGCTCAAGTACAAGCACAACGAAATGCTGGCGTGCAGCGTGATCGGCTTCCTGTCGGCGCTCGCCACCGGCCTCGCTACCGTCAACCCGGTGGCGCTGTGGTGCACGGTGGTGCCGCTCACCTTCGTGCTGTCTCTGATCGTCGTGTACGGCAACCGCTGGCCGCAGATCAGCTTCGCCACGCTCTTCATGATGATCATGACGCTTGAAGAGCACTTCACGCCGCTGCAGGCACTCGTCAACGCGGCCTGGATTCTCGCGGGCGGTCTCTGGTACACCTACTGGTCGACCTTGGTGAGCCGCTGGCAGATGCACCGCATCGAACAGCAGGCGCTCGCCGAAAGCGTGTTCGCCTGCGCGGACTATCTGCTCGCGCGCTCCGACTTCTACGACCTCGATAACGAACTCGACGAGTGCTACCGCAATCTGGTCGCCAAGCAGATCGCGGCGGTCGAACGTCAGGACGCGGCACGCGACATCGTGCTGCGCAACCTGCCCAAGCTCAAGACAGGCAAGCTCGAACCGCGCCGCGCCATGCTGTTCAACCTGTTCATCAACACGGTCGACCTGCATGAACTGTTCGTCGGCGCCCATACCGACTACCCGATGGTGCGCAACACCTTCGGCGGCTCGGACATGCTCACGTTCTATCGCGACCTGATCCGCAAGGCCGCGGCCGACCTCGAAGAGATCGGTCTCGCCGTACTGCAGAACCAGCCGCCGCGCAGCCGCGTCAATGTAAAGGCCGAATTGCGCGCCATCGAGTTCGAAATCGAGCTGATGCGCAAGCACGATATGCCGACGAAGAACCCGGAGGCCTATTCGGCGGTGTCGGCTACATTCCGCCGCATCTGGAGCGCGACGCGTCTGATCGACAAGATGCGCAAGAGCCTCTCCAGCGAAGCGCGAACGACCGAAACCGAACTGCGCCTCGACCAGGCGCTGACGCGCTTCGTCTCGAGCCGGCGGGTGCCGTTCGGGCAGATCTTCTCGAACCTGACCATGGCCTCGCCGAGCTTCCGTCATGCGCTGCGCGTGACGATCGCGGTGGCCGTCGGCTTCTGGCTCGGGCGGCTGTTGCCGCTCACCAATGCGTACTGGATCGTGATGACCACCGTCATCATCCTGAAGCCCGGCTATTCGCTCACCAAGCAGCGTAACGGGCAGCGGATCGTCGGCACGCTGATCGGCTGCACGGCGAGTATCGCGTTGATCGTGTTCGTTAAGGAACCGCACATCCTGCTGGTCGTGATGTTTGCCTCGATGGTGATGAGCTACAGCCTGCTGCTGTTCAACTATGCGGCGAGTGTCGTGTTCACCTCGTCATACGTGCTGCTGATGTTTCACCTGCTGGCGCCGGGCAGCATGCGGATCATCGGCGAACGGGCCATCGATACGGTGGTCGGTTGCGCGATAGCCATTGCCGCCAGCCACCTGTTCCCCTACTGGGAATACCGGCTGATGGGCAAACTCGTCAACAGCATGATTGCCGCGACCCGGCAATATCTGGAAGCGAGCTGGTGGTGGAGCGGCAAGCCGGTTGCGGTCGCCACGGCAGTCGTCACCGAGGCCGGTGCACGCGCGCCTGCGGCCGCAATGGCAGACCCGGTAGGAAGTTTCGGCGCCGCGGGGTTTGGCGGGCCGAGCTTTGGGACGGCGAAGCTGGCCTCGGCTGGGGCGAGCGGCGGCACGTCGAGCACGCCTGCCACAGCGGCCCCCTCAGCACCGTCAGCCGCCCCGGTTGCTGCCGCTGCCGCGGCAACGACGCCCGCCGCCTCCGCCGCGGCGGTTGCGCTCGAGCGCGACTACCGTTACCGCCTCGCCCGCAAGAATGTGCACGTGGCGTTCGCCAACCTGGGGCAGGCCTTCCAGCGCATGATGCTGGAGCCGAAGGCGGCGCAGAAATTTGTCCCCGAACTCAACGACCTGCTGGTGCGCAGCCACGCGCTAGCCTCGCAGATCACCGCAGCCGCGCCCTTGTTGCGCACCTCGGCCCAGCAGCAGGAAAGCGTCTCCCTGCAACCACTACAACGCGTGCTCAACATGGTGCGGGACACTCTCACGGAGGCCGAGGCCGGCGCGGCGCTGCCCGCCGACCAGGCCGAGCTCACCAGACAGCTCGGGCGCGAACTCGATGCAATGGTGGTCGAAGCCGAGAAATCGGCGGACTACTCTGCGGACGCCGTGCATGAACTGAAACTGCTCGCGCATCAGTGCAAGCAGATGCTCGCGGCAGCCAACCTGATCCGCAAGGACGCGAGCGTGATCCGGCTGCCGGAAGAGTAAGCGAACCCAGCTTAGGCTCGCGCAACGAAGGTCGAGCAACGCGCTAACGCGGCGCGGCCTACCGGCGCGCTCCCCCGCGTTTCCCTCAGCGCATCATTGCGACGCGCTGCTCGCCGCTGCAGCAGCCGTTGCTGAAGCCACGTCCGGCGTTGCGGCATTCTCGCGGTCGAACTCGCGCTTACCGCTGATTGCGTTATAGAGAAGCGTCGCAATCACCAGCAATACCGCGATCACGATAAACACGGCGATGCCAAAGGTCGGGTTCTTCTTGCGCGGTTCGTTCATGAGGCTGCTCGACTCTCGGGTAATGTCCAGGAAGGCTGGCATTCTACGCCCACCCGGCTTGCACATGGCTTGCATGGCGACCATTCGGATCGCATCCCTATGCGCGCGCAGACTCCGAATCCGCCAGCGATGCCGATATTCAAACCCTAAGCTGAAGCGGACGGCCCGCCGGCCGCCGCCACCTCGTCGACGCTCCAATACACAGGCTTGCCGAGCTGACGCGCTAGCCGCACGTCGTTATCCGCGCCAGCGGATTCGCCTTCGATGCGCAACACCGCGTCGCACTGCTCGATCAACCTGGCGGCGACCGGATACAGGAATGCCTCGCTGATTGCATCGCCGAGCGCTTCGGAGCCGGCTGCGGCCGCCAAGGGAAGAGCCACCCATTCGCCGATCATCGGCATATGACCTCGTCGATAGACCTGCAGCGCGGTCTGCTCCAGCCGCTTGAGGTTTAGCGCGATGCGTTCGGGATCGCCCTGAGTACCGCTGCGATACGGGCCGGCTATCAGGATCAGTTGCGGACTCATCTGGTATGCGGCTCCATCAGTCCGTTCAGCGCAGCGTGCTGCAGCAGCATGATCGTCTTGGCATCCACGATTTCCCCGCGGCGCACTGCAGCGAGCGCGTCGTCGAACGTTAGCTCGATCACTTCGAGATCTTCGCCCTCGGCTTCGATTCCACCGCCACCGCCGATACGCGACGCCGCGTCATATTCAGCGATGAAAAAATGCAGCTTCTCCGTCACCGAACCCGGGCTCATGTACGCCTCGAAGACTTTCTGCACGTCTCGTACCCGGTAGCCGGTTTCCTCCTCCACCTCAGCGCGGATTCGTTCCTCCGGCGACGCATTGTCGAGCAACCCTCCCGGCGCTTCCACCATCATTCCATCGTGGCCATTCACGAACGCCGGCAATCTGAACTGCCGGGTCAGTATCACCGTCCTTCTGGCGCGGTCGAACAGGAGGATCGTCGCTCCGTTGCCGCGATCGTACGTTTCGCGACTCTGCCGCTGCCAACTGCCGTCGCGCCGCTGGAAATCGAAGGTCGTCTTCTTCAGGACATACCAGTCGTCCGAAAGCACGGTGGTATCGATGATGCGCACACGGTCTTGCGTTGCAGTCACGGATCGCTCCAACTGGCGAAAAAGGAGCACCCATGATATCGTGCAATTTCGTGCAATATCAAGAAAAAACGTGCAACCGATGCTGACCTCTCAACGCAAGCAAACGATCCTGCAATTGCTGGCTCAGGACGGACAGGTGCTGGCCGCACCGCTAGCGGTAACGTTCGGCGTGTCGGAGGACACCATCCGGCGCGACCTGCGCGAACTGGCTGCCGAAGGATTGCTGCAGCGGGTTCACGGTGGCGCCTTGCCCGCTTCGCCGGCGGTTGCTCCGTTTGCGGAACGACGCGTGCTGGAGTCGTCGGGCAAGCGCGCAATCGGCAGCGCGGCCGCGGCCATGATCGCGCCGGGACAGATCGTCATCATCGACGGCGGGACGACCTCCGCCGAGCTCGTCAGGCACATCCCGCGCTCGCTGTCGGCGACTGTCGTCACGCATAGTCCGACGGTGGCCGTTGCGCTGGTCGATCATCCGTCAATCGACGTGATCATGATCGGCGGCCGGCTGTACAAGCACTCGATCGTGAACGTCGGTGCGGCAGCCATCGAAGCCATGTCGCACATCCACGCCGATATCTACTTCATGGGCGTCACGGGCGTTCATCCCACGGCGGGGCTGAGCACCGGCGATCTCGAAGAGGCCTATGTGAAACGGGCGCTTGCCGCACGGGCGGCCGAAACCGTCGTGCTGGCCTCCATGGACAAGCTCAATGCGGCATCGGCGTATTCGATCGGCGACGTGACGCTTGCGCAGACAATCGTGGTCGAGGGTTCGACCGATGCCGCGTTCACAGACGCGCTCGAGGCCGCCGGAGTGAGCGTGGTTCGCGCCTGAGAAGTCAGGCCGACCTGGCCCACACCAGCGCGTCGGCGCCGGCAGGAATGCGAAGCGGGCACGATGGGTCGTTCGCCGCACGCCACACCGCTTCAGCCACATCCAGCGATCGAGTGACCTCAGACGACTGCGCCCATTGCGCGAAGACGCTCTGCGCCAAGGCGGTGTAGGCCTCGGGGAAGCCGTTCTGCATCCGCGTCTGTGCGTTTTCACCGAAACTGGTCTCGGGCGCTCGTCCCGGCAACACCAGACTCACTCGAATATTGAATTGCTGCAGCTCCAGCGCGAGAGACTCGGTGAACGCATTCACTGCCGCCTTGCTTGCGGTGTACACGGAAAGCAGATGGAGCGGCCGCAATGTCACGCTCGAAGTGACGTTCACGATGACACCTGCCTTCTTTTGCCTGAACTGCGGCAGCACCGCCTGCGTCATCGCGATCGTGCCGAGCGTGTTTGTCTCGAAGACCTCGCGGGCTGTTTCCATCGAGGTGCCTTCGAGAGCATTCAGCACGCCAATTCCGGCGTTGTTGACCAGCACGTCGATCGGTCCGGCCGCCTCCACGGCCTGACGGATGCTTTCCGGGCTGGTGACGTCGAGAGCGAGCACGCGCAGGCGCTCCGCACGCGGCAGCACGTCCTCGCGCGGCGTGCGCATCGTGGCGATGACTTTCCAGTCGCGCTCGAGGAAGTAGCGAGCGGTTTCGAGGCCGAACCCGGACGAGCATCCGGTGATCAGGACGGTTTTCATGGGCAACTCCTGTAGGTGGCTTGCGGAACCGAAACGATAAGTCGCCACAGCCGGACTTGCTACAATAGAAAGTCCAAATTTCGTTGGCAGGAGTCCTGTCATGATCGACCCGCTCGCCGAGGTGGTCACGCTGCTCCAGCCTGGCGCCTCGTTCTCCAAAATCGTCAGCGGTGCAGGTCCCTGGCGCGTACGCCGCTCGGAAACCGGGCGGCCTTTCTACTGCGTGATCGTCGAAGGTTCATGCCGCCTCGCGGTCGACGGCCAGCCGCCTATCAACCTTCAGCAGGGCGACTTTGTCCTGATCCCCTCGGCGTATGGCTTCTCGACGTCGAGCCTCGAACCGGTGCCATCGGATGACTTCGAGACCGCGCCCATCGCCCTGGCCGGCGGCGAGTTCAGAGTTGGCGTTCAAAGCGGGCCGCCGGATGTTCGAATGCTAATCGGCCACTGCGTCTTCGGTTCGCCCGATGCAGCCTTGCTGGTTTCGCTGCTCCCGCAACTCGTGCACGTTCGAGGCGAAAGGAGGCTTGCCACCCTCGTCCAGCTCGTGGGCGAAGAATCCCGCGAGCAACGGCCTGCGCGGGATGTCGTACTGGCACGACTGCTGGAGGTTCTGCTGATCGAAGCGCTCCGCTCCACTGCGGACGCGGCAGCGTCACCGGGGCTGTTGCGCGGGCTTGCCGACGGACGCCTCGCAGCCGCGCTTCGACGGATGCATGAGAGTCCAACCCGAAGCTGGACCGTTGCGCAGTTGGCAAAAGAAGCCGCCCTCTCCCGCTCGGCGTTCTTCGAGCGATTCAGCCGCGCCGTCGGCGTCGCCCCCATGGAATACCTGCTCGCCTGGCGCATGGCGATCGCCAAGAACCTGCTGCGGCGCAAGGAGTATGGAGTAGCCGAGGTGGCGCAACGCGTCGGCTACAGCTCCGCCAGCACGTTCAGCGTCGCCTTCACCCGCTATGTCGGACTGCCGCCAACGCGTTATGCACGGGAGCAAATCGAAGCGCTGCGCCCGTAGCGTACGTGCCTTGCAGGTATCAAGACAGTTCGGCACGCCCTCGCCCTTAATGCTGCTTCGCAGCTTTTTTCAGCTTGAACGCTGCGGGCGGATGGCGGTTCATCAGGTTCGATGAATACCGTTAACTCGGAGAGGCCGGTTCTCATAATTTGTGAAAATTACTCAATAGGTCATCAACCACATCGTGGATTGTTGAAGAAAAAGCATCAACCTAAACTTCTCCTCGTTGCCGGCATGTCGCGCGTATCTCATACCGCGAGCCGTATTCGGGAGAAGGAAATGCAAAAGCGAAAACTGGGAAACAGCGGCCTCGAGGTTTCTGCACTGGGTCTCGGCTGTATGAGCATGAGTGGTCTGTATGGATCGCGGGCAGACAAGCAGGAGATGATCAAGCTTATCCGCCATGCGCATGAGCGCGGCATCACCTTGTTCGACACGGCAGAGTCCTACGGTCCGTTCGTCAACGAAGAACTCGTCGGTGAAGCACTGCGGCCTATCCGCGATCAAGCCATCATCGCCACGAAATTCGGTTTTGATATCGATCCGGCTACCGGCGTGCGACGAGCCGGCACCAATAGCCGACCGGAACATATCAAAGCTGTGGCCGATGCCTGCCTGAAGCGTCTCGGCACCGACTATATCGATCTCTTCTATCAGCATCGCGTCGATCCCGCTGTGCCGATCGAAGAGGTTGCCGGTGCGGTGCAGGATCTGGTTGCCGCCGGCAAGGTCCTGCACTTCGGTCTGTCGGAGGCTGGCGTACAGACGATCCGGCGCGCTCACGCCGTGCTGCCGGTGACAGCCGTACAGAGCGAATATTCGCTTTTCTGGCGAGGACCGGAGGCCGAACTGCTTCCGGCACTGGAGGAGCTAGGCATCGGTTTCGTCCCGTTCAGCCCCTTGGGCGCCGGCTTCCTGACCGGCAAGATCGACGAGCATACCCAATTCGATCCAACCGACTTCCGTAATCACGTACCGCGCTTCTCTCCCTCGGCGCGTAAAGCCAATCTGGCACTAGTCGAGGTCGTGAAGGCCGTTGCCATCCGCAAGAACGCCACTCCGGCTCAAGTAGCACTGGCCTGGTTGCTTGCGCAAAAGCCGTGGATCGTGCCGATTCCCGGCACGACCAAGCAGCATCGTCTTGAAGAGAATCTCGGTAGTGTCGATCTCGAGCTGAGCGCTCACGACCTCGCGGAAATCAACGCTGAAGTCTCGAAGATCCAGATTCAGGGGGAGCGCCTTCCTGAAGCCGCGATGAAGATGACGGGTCTCTGAATGAATGACCTGTTCGAGTCTTTCGCGTGGCAAGCGGACCTTGGCGCCTGCCGCTTGCTCCGCTCGAGGTGTTGGCTTTAACCGGCCAGGAAGGCGCCATACCGCTCCAGATCGACGTTGCCGCCGCTCACGATCACACCGATCCGCTTGCCCTTCAACTGGTTCTTCGCTTCGCGCGCCGCGGCAAAGCCCAGACAACCGGTGGGCTCGACGACCATTTTCATACGCTCTGCGAAGAATCGCATGCAAGCCACCAGTTGATCGTCAGTGGCGGTAAGAATGTCGTCGACATCCCGTTTAATGATCGGGAATGTATATTGGCCCAGATGCTGGGTCTGGGCGCCATCCGCAATCGTCTTCGGCGTCTCGATGTGAACGATCGAGCCGGATCTGAACGATTGCTGTCCGTCATTACCGGCTTGCGGCTCCACGCCGTAGATCTTGCAGTCCGGCGCCAGTTCGCGAGCCGCGAGCGCCGACCCCGCCAGCAAGCCACCGCCACCGAGACAGACGAACAACGCATCGAGCGTTCCGACTTCTTCGATTAACTCCTTGGCGGCGGTGCCTTGTCCCGCGATCACATCCGGATGGTCGTACGGGGGAATCAACGTCATGCCGTGTTTATCGGCGAGGTTGCGGCCGATCGCTTCGCGATCTTCGGTGTAACGGTCGTAGGTCACGACGTTGCCGCCATACCCCCTGGTTGCGGCGACTTTGGCGGCGGGAGCGTCGAGCGGCATGATAATGGTCGCGGGAATGCCAAGCAGTTTCGCCGCCAGCGCGATGGCCTGAGCGTGATTGCCGGAAGAGAAGGCAACCACGCCGGCAGCACGCTGACGCTCGTCGAATTTCGACAGTGCGTTCATCGCGCCGCGGAACTTGAATGCGCCCATGCGCTGGTAGTTTTCGCACTTGAAGAAAACTTGCGCGCCCATCTCTTCGTTGGCTGTGCGCGAAGTCAAGACAGGCGTCCGGTTCGCCGTGCCTTCGATTCGCTTTGCCGCGGCGGCAACGTCCCTGTAAGTCGGAAGATTCAGCATGTCTAGTCCATCAATAGTTCGATGCGTCAGGCGACGCGTTTGTCCGGGCCTCTCACCACGGCCATGAAAGTGCGGTGCCAAGATTCGACTGGCAAGCGCGGTCAAACAGCATGCGGGCGACGGTCAGGTCCTGAAGGGCGAGACCCGTCATGTCGAAAACAGTGATGTCGTCGCGCCCGCGATTGAATTGAGCATGGTGGGTCAACAGATCACCGAGCTCTACGGCTGGTGTGTTGGGCGCCCACTGGGCCTCGCCGATCTGGCTCGCTTGCGTGCGATCGTCAACGAACAGGTGAACGTGTTGCAGGAGACCGTCGGGAAGCTCGCGCTTTCCTTTGGTGTCCGCACCCACGCAGTTCAGGTGCGTTCCGGGCTGCACCGCCTCCAGATCGAATAGCGCGCCGGCGCCTGGCGTGGCGGTGATCACCACGTCACTTTGCGCCACCGCAGCGTTGCGATCGGGCGCAAGCGCGATGTCGCAACGCGCGGAGAAGGACGCCTCAAGCACCGGGTTCCTCTGACCCGTCGCGGTCACATAGCGCACTTTCTTCAGCGTTGGCATAAGCCGCAGAGCGAAGGTCAACTGCACCCGGGCCTGGACGCCGGTACCGAATAGACAGAGATTCGAACTGTCGGGGCGGGCAAGTTGCTGCAGGCCCAAACCGCCCGCGGCGCCTGTGCGCATGGTCGTTACCGCGTTGCCGTCGACGATGCAGGCCGGGCGCCCGGTTGCGGGGTCGATCAGAACGATTGTGGCCTGGTGAGGCTCACCGCCGAGCCCTCGATTGCCAGGCCAGAACCCCGCGGCTTTAAAGCCAAGTAGGTTTTGCGCCGGTATATCGCCCGACTTGATGCCAAATACGCCGCCCGTGGCAAGCGACTCCCGGACGACCGGGAAAACCCGCCCTTCTCGCCGGCTGTGCAGAACGAATGCTTCGCGTACCGCATCGAGCACATCGTCGGGAAGCAGCAGCGACTCGACGACGTTTTTGTCGAGCAATACTAAACTCGCGTCATTTGGCATCGTTGTACACCGTAGCTCGTGATACGCCCAAATGGAGCGCGACTATTTCCATGGCGCGTCGCACTTCCATGCTGCCTGACTCGCGCAGTTCACCCATGAGCGCGCGCCGCTCCGCCGCTTTCAATGTTCGCGGCGTGGTCGCCAGCCGGGCCGCGAACTGGTCGATCCGCTGCCTGATTCCATCGGCTCCCGGTGGGTCGAGCGACTCCTTCACGCCGGCCGTGGCATCGATACTGACGAACTGACCGAGCATGTTTTGCAACGTACCAAAAAGCGTTAGATCCACATTGAGACAGAGCGCGGCCACGTAGCGGCCGCCCGAGTCTTTGATGCCGATTGACGTGCTCTTTACTTGCCGTCCGTCAGCGAACTGGTTTGCGTAGTTTGCGATGACCTGCGGATAAGTCTCGTCCGCAATTCGTGCGAGACCCAGCTCGGTGGCGGGGTCGCCTTTTTCCCGGCCCGACAGGTTGTTATGGATCGCGACAATCGCGTGGTCAGCATGGAGCAGATCGTGGACAACCACCTCGCAGAATGGCGCAAAGGTCTCTCCTAGCCCTTGCGCGACCTGCTTCAGTTGCTCGACCAGGATCTGTTGCTCTTTGGATGGATTCGACATCTGGACAGAATATCTAGTTGTAGAATTTTTGTCAATTTTTCTGGGTTTGACGGCTCGGCAGGGATGTCTCGATGTCGTGTCTTGAGTGCCATGGGCACACAAACCAGCGGAAAACCCGTGGTTTGCCGACAGTGTCATTGCGTCATGGCGCTTCCGGTCAGGCACCACGAAGGCAAACAGACGGCGGCCGGCTGGCGGCGCCAGCGTGTCCGGCCTCCTTATTTCAGTTGCTGGATCCGGATCATGTTGCCGGCCGGATCGCGCACACCCAGATCACGCACGCCGTACGGCTGGTCGGTCGGCTCCTGGACGATCTCGGCATCCCGATCCTGCAGGCGCTGGAAGGTGGCATCCAGATCCTTCGCGCCAAGCAGCAGCATCGCGAACGTACCCTTGGCCATCATCTCGGCGATGGTGCGCCGCTCCGCATCGGTAAGGCCGGGCGTAGCGTTCGGCGGGTACAGGACGATGGAGGTCCCGGGCTGGCCCTTCGGGCCGACGGTGATCCAGCGGTTGTCGCCGAAGGCGACGTCCTTGCGGACCTCGAAGTCGAGCACGTCCCGATAGAACGCCAGCGAGACTTCCGCATCGGTGTGAGGAAGGAAGGTCGAGTGGATGGTGATATCCATAGTCAGTCTCCGTGATTGTTCAGGAAGCATGGCTTCGGCCGTCGCCGCGTGGGTCAGGAGCCATGGAAGGCAGTCTAGGCGCGTACCTTTTCCGGCGCTTCTTGATTCCTGATCGGTCGCGTCACCTGCTTCGCGACGCAGGACGGAATACCCTCGGTCTCGTGCGCGCAATCGCGTCGGTAAACGCTGGGGGAAACTCCCACGAGCTCAGCGAACCGCGTACTGAAGGTGCCCAGCGACGAACACCCGACCTCGAAGCAGACCTCGGTGACACTCAGATCGCCCCGGCGCAGCAGCGCCATCGCGCGCTCGATGCGCCGGGTCATCAGATACGAATAGACGGACTCGCCGTAGGCAAGCCGGAACTGCCGGCTGAGATGGCCCGCCGACATATGGATGCCCTGGGCGAGTGCCTCGACGTCCAGCGGCTGGGCATAGTCGCGGTCAATACGGTCGCGAACGCGCCGCAGGCGGACCAGGTCACGGAGAACGGTGTCAGGGTTGGCGGTGGGCATTGGCGTATCGTGCCACGCCCGGCGGACACGCTCAACCCGGCGCCGCGCCCTCTTATTCGCTAACAGGCGAAGTCAGCTTCATTGTGGGTATTGGAGTACATCGAATCGAGAGCCGCATAACGTTTAGGCTCGTGCCATGGACCCGACAGCGAGCCGCTTGCGCCAAGCAATCCCGCCGACAACAATCGATAGTGTCGCCGCGACAAGTGGCGCCACCCCATGCCCGTATTCGCCGTGGACTGTGACGGTCGCGAGCGCAGCCAACATCACGGCGCAGCCGAGCGCCGAGCCCCACAGCCGCGTCCGTGCTCGCGCCAGCAGAACGGCGGTCATGAGTTCCAGCGAACCGGTCACGAAATGGAACCAGTGCGGATATCCCCACTTCAGGTATTCCTCAAAGATGGATCGCGGGGCGACGATGTTGCTGAGCGATCCCACGACGAAAAAAGCGGCAAGAATCAAAGGTAATACTTGGCGCCAGGATATCTTGGACATTCGTCCTTCCTTGTCTGATCAGCATCGGCGCGGCCTTTCGCCACGGCGTCGCGGACGATCAGCCGTCCGCTTCCGCGCGCTGCGCCGAAAACAAAAACTTCATGTTGGACCGCGATCTTCCTTGGTGCGAATGCGGCAGTTCATGCCGCAGCGGCCTTTTGGGCCGCCGCAAAGACGTCGCGCGGGGACGTCGTGCCTGCGACGTGCTCCGTACCCTCCCCGCCGAGGTCCATCCAGCCCGCGTTGACGGCCTCGAACATCGTTTCGGCCGGTCCGGTCCGGCCCTTCGGGATACCGAACTGTTCGAACGCAGCCGGCCACCCGGCCCGCGGGATCGCGAAGGCCTTGACGTCGTGCTGCATGACTTCGCCCAGTTGGGCCGCGACTTCATCCGCGCTGACCATCGAGCCAAGTTCGACGACGCGATGCCCGGACCACGCCGGCCCGCTCAGCAGCGTCGCCACTTCGGCGCCGATATCGTCGGTCGCGACCATGGTCGATTTCCGACTCGTCGGGTTGTAGTAGACGGGTAGCGTGCCGCCCTGGGCGACGTGCAAGCCGTAAAGGAAGTTTTCGAAAAACCCGCCGGCTCGCACATAGGCGATCGGCAATGTCAGGCGGCGAAATTCTTGCTCCAGAAGCGACAGGGCCGTGATCATCCCCAGCCCGCTGGTTCTGTTCGCACCCATCGACGAGAGCACAACCACCCGCGGCGGTGCTGCCCTGGTCACCGCCTCGACATAGTTCGTGATCACGCTCTTTGCTTCCTTGAAATCAGGCGAGGGCGCCCAGACAGCCGGCAGCATGACAAATGCACCTTCGACCCCCTCGAGCGCCCGCTCGACGGCAGCCGCATCATTCCAGTCGCCGTCGACCAGTTCCACACCTTGATCCGCCCATTTCGCCGCCTTCTCGCGATTGCGGACCAGCGCGCGTACTTTCTTGTCTTGCGCCAACAGATGTTGGGC
This sequence comes from Paraburkholderia sp. SSBN10T, assembly GCF_056619545.1. Classification (NCBI taxonomy): domain Bacteria; kingdom Pseudomonadati; phylum Pseudomonadota; class Betaproteobacteria; order Burkholderiales; family Burkholderiaceae; genus Paraburkholderia; species Paraburkholderia sp. SSBN10T. Next base: position 65,306 of record NZ_JBWQQI010000024.1, on the reverse strand, counting down.
CGTTGCACCGCCCACGCGTCCCGTAATTCCCATTACCAAAAACATGCGTTTCTCCTGATGTTAGTACTGCCTTTAAATGCCAACCCGCGATCTGGAGATTCATCCTCGTACGCTGTTGTTGGAAAGAATGATGTCGCCCAACCCATCGATGGAGATAATCAGCAGGCGCTCGACTCCGGCAAAAGCCGCAGAGAGCGTGGTTGGATCGTTGAAATCTGCTTTAACCTTCGCGGCGAAGCGGCTCAATTTCTGCGGGCTGCGGCTGGATGCGGTGATATGGGAATCGCCCTCCTCTACCCGCAACGCCACCACACCGCGGCCCAGATGTCCGTCGGAGCCTGGGTATAGATGGCGAACGGAAATAGGGTCTGTCATGAGAGCTCCTTGAGAAGGGTCTACGTTTAAGGGTAGGTCTACAATAGAGACCTATGCCTCGCGCCGCAAGGAGGCAGTTTTTTGTTACCAGAAGAGTTAAAGGGAACCGGAATGAGCACCGCACAGAATGCGATCGAGAGATTCAGCCGGTATCAACGTGAATTGGGCGACACCCAGTCCGCACACTGCGCGATACGCGACGTGCTCGACCGCATCGGCGACAAATGGAGCATGCTCACGATCATGGAGCTCGCGACGCGATCACAGCGTTTCAGCGAGCTTCACCGCGCCATCCCTGACATTTCCAAGCGCATGCTGACTCAGACACTCCGCGATCTGGAGCGCGACGGACTCATCACCCGCCATGTTTTTCACACCAGGCCGCCGAGCGTCGAATATCGTCTGGCCCCGCTAGGCCAATCCCTGTTGGACCCGATGGCGGCCCTCATCGATTGGGCCGATCGTCGTTATTCCGACATCGATGCCGCGCGCATCCGCTTTGACAGCGCACCCGGCGATGCCCCACGCTAGATGCCCAGTTCGATGTGAGGTGGTAGCGACCGCCAGCGGACGATTGTTTTTGAATGCAAGCGTGAAGCCCTGCATCGTGGGATCATCTGTTGCGGCTGTTTTCGGCAACGCGCCCTCGAAATGCCAGGGCCAACGCCCCTCCGAATCAGCCGAATCACGGAGGATTCATGAAGCTTCGCGTCGGATACGAACTGTCGTACGAGTGCCCGCAGCCCACGCCGATGATGCTGATGCTGAACACGCATTTTTCGCATGCGAAGGATATTGTCGTGGCGGATCTGCTCGTTGCCGATCCACCGGTGCGGATTAGCCAGTATCGCGATTTGTTCGGCAACCTGTGCAGCCGAATCGTCGCGCCCATCGGGCGTATGGGATTGCGCACGACAGCGCTGCTAAATGTGTCAAGTGATATGGAAACTCGGCCCAGCGACGGTTGGGGCCATCCGGTAGAGCAGTTGCCCGACGATACGCTGATTTTCCTATTGGGGAGCCGCTATTGCGAAACCGATCTGCTGGTCGAAACCGCGTGGCAAATTTTCGGCCAGTGCACCCCGGGCCGGGAGACTGTGCTGGCAATCTGCGACTTCGTGCACCGACACATCGAATTTGATTACGGGCATGCGCGGCCGACCAAAACCGCGTGGGACGTGTACCGCGAACGCAAAGGCGTTTGCCGCGACTTCGCGCATCTGGGCGTCACGCTATGCCGCGCAATGAATATTCCTGCTCGCTACTGCACCGGGTATATCAGCGATGTGGGCTTGCCGCCCGTTGCAGCGCCGATGGATTTCGCGGGATGGTTCGAAGCCTATGTGGGAGGTAGCTGGCAGACCTTCGATCCGCGAAACAACGCGCCGCGCATCGGGCGCGTATTGATGGCATACGGTCGCGACGCCGCCGATGTCGCAATCAGCAATGCATTCGGGCCCGCCGTGCTGACGCACTTCAAGGTGCACTGCGACCAGGAATGACCGCGCTACAATCCGCCAACGCTGGGAACGGCGCATTGACAGCGTGCGGCTATTTTGCCGACTATCGGGGTTCGGCTTGGAAACGCGCTACGACGCGACGTGCAGCATCAACAATCCGAAATGACTCACATCTGACTCTGGCGCTGGCATGCTCGCAGGATCTGTTGAACCGCAAATTCGTCTCTCACGCTTTGCATATTCTGCAGGACACACACGTGATACGACTTTTCGCGAGGCAAGAGCAGCGCGCCGTTTCTATAAAGCGCGTCGCACGAGCGTCTGATCGCGTCTGCCGCCACGCTGCTTTGGCTGTTCCTCAGCGATTGCAGGATGCATTGATCGTAGTCCGGATTGCTGGTGCCTTGCGCCATGGCCGAGAGCGGCGAGGCGAACGTGATTGAGAGAAGCAGATAGGCGAGGTTGCGCATGGATTCTGGGCGAGACGCAGGGGTGAATGCGGGGAATCGTATCATGTCGGATTTCGATGCTCTCGGTGTAATAGATCCGGGGTCTCAGCTTCATGGCAACACTCCCGCTGCTCACGCAGCTTCTATTGTGTTGCATCGACCGGTTGAATCCGCAGTCGATTTCTGTCAATCGCGCGACTGCGGCGATCCAAAATGGTAGCGCCAAGGTGCGTTCGACCGCCCTGCTCCAACCGGGCCAAGGTTGGTATCCAGCAGTACCTCTGCCCCGCCAGATAAGGCCTTGCTCGATGAGCTACGCCATTAGCTACGCTCATTGATAGCCTGAATGTGCACAACTACTGAGAGCTTGACTGGCATAGTGGGCACCAGTTCCGGAGTACATGCGGCGGAACGGTCCTCGCGAAGCGCTGACTTACGTTGCAGATGCGCCTGCAGGGTTCGGGTACGAGAAAATTTGGTCTCAACCACGCGGGGCTAGGCTAACCATGAAAAGAAAAAGCTTCCCTAACCCAACGCCGAAAATAAACCATCCAAACACGAGATAGCCGATCTCACTTTTACGTCCGGCGTCGTACTTCCAGCACACAACGAACAATAGGGGGACGACGATTCCAACAATGGCAAGTTCTTTGGGCCATTCGGCAAATGGCGCCAGCGGTACAAGAGCACTCGCCAGCAAGAACCAGGACGGTAAGCCAAGCAGGAACAACAGTCCTCCAGCACCTATCAAGCCCAGCCGGTTAGCTCGCGCTTTTTGGTCAGTAGATTCATTCATATATTGAATTTCTGTGCTGTCCTGCAATGAGGATATTTCCGTTTATCCTTCGCAAGAAGGTCGTTCAAAATTGTTAGTGACAGGCATCGCTCACAAATAGCAGGCGCCCATCTGGCCTTTACTGAGCTTTGCGCGCCATACGCCGTCTTCAGGGCATTGGTCACCTGTGGTCGCAACCGTTCCGATCGGCAGACGCGTGGCAACGGTCGCGGGTTGATCCGCTGCCGATGCCTTGCCGGGCGTACCAGCCAGCGGCAGGCCGGTTGCCGGATCGAGGTTCTTCGCTTTCGCAAGCTGGTCGATGAGTTCGTCAGAGGGTTTCTGCGGCGGCACCGCTGCGTCCTGTTCCTTCTGCCATTGGAAGGTGCCTTCCCAAGGCGGCAGCTTTGCCGGCGGCAACGGCACGATCTTGTCGATGTCCGGAACCTTGGGGTTGCGGCTTTCGTTAGCGTCGATGAACTTTCCGATTAGGCGATATCTGCGGGAACGTTCCGGATCGTTCGGCAGTTCAAGATAGTTCAGACGATCCGATGGCGGAGGACCCTTGAATGCGTCTTCCAAAGAGGAAGCAGTGAGCGTGTTCCCAGCGGCAACACCTTTTTGGAAAACTTTCACAGCCTCTGGATAAAGCTCATTTACCTGCAAGTACACGCCAAACTCCTCTGCCGCTTTCCCCAATCCCTGATCAACTGCACATTGATACATCTGCTTTGCTATCTCTGGCGCCGCATCAACTGGCGACAGTTTCTCCGCGACATAGAACTGCCCATCGGGACTACCAAGATCAGCTGCCTTGCGGAAATAGCGCAACGCCTTCTCGGGATCCTGCTTTACCCCATAGCCCAGTTCAAGATAGTGGCCCATGTCGTAATAGCCCCCCGGCACGCCCTGCTTTATCAACTGCTCGACCAGATCGATTGTCTCCGTGGGAGCATCGGGTGACGTTGCGGAGCCTTGGGACACCAGTTGCTGCAGGTTGTTGTTCGCCTTGTAATGTCCGTTCGCAGCGGCAATCCGGTAATAACGCGCAACTTCGTTGAAGTCTTTTGGGCCGTCCTTCGTTTCGAGGTAGCGGCCATATTTGAACAGCTGATCTGCCTCAGGAGAGAGCGGTGGCAGATGATCCGCTTCATGTACGCACGTAAAAGCCAGATTGGCGCGCACGGCATTCATATTGGGCTGGGATGGCAAAGAATTCTCCTTATTCGAGCAGCCACCTGCAATGAGGGCGCAGGTAAGGATCAACATCGTCTTGTTCATCGATCAGTCGTTCCGGGTACGCTTGCTTGATGTATATGAGAATCCCACCAGCGATACGATGGGAGCTTTCTTCGATGCCTGGCTAGCCGAATTGTTTGTAATTATCCGGTCCCATTTCGTGAACGCGTCCGCCGGATCATCCTGTGCGCCCATTCCTTTGGTATGAATGCCCCATAGCTTCGTTCGCAATGTAATGGTAACGGCGCAACGCGCAAGACAGCTTCACATCATGCCGGGATGGCGCGGGACAACACCGCTGAGGAGGTAGACCGCGGCGAAGCAAGGTCAAGCGTCGCCGACCTTCATGGCCCGGCGGCCCGGCCACACCGAGTTGCATGGCCGTGGCTCTGCTCTGCCCGACAGATCAGGCCTGGTTGATATATCCAACCAGTTCCCACTCCACCTTAGCCGCGTGCTGGCGCAGGCCCATTACCTGATCAAGTAAAGCCACTTTGCGCGGCTCATGCACAACGAGCGAAGGCAGCACATCGCCCTTCAGGAAGCGCCGCTGTGCGTCGCCCATCTGGCCTTTACTGAGCTTTGCACACCATACGCCGTCTTCAGGGCATTGGTCGCCGGTGGTCGCAACTGTCCCGATCGGCAGGCGGGCAGTAACGGTCACAGGTTGATTCTCCGCCGACATTTTGCTAGATAGACCAGCCAACGGCAGGCCGGTCGTCGGGTTGAGGTTCTTTGCTTTCGCAAGCTGGTTGATGAGATCGTCGGAGGGTTTTTGCGGCGGCGCCGCTGCATCCTGCTCCTTTTGCCACTGGAACGTGCCGTCCCACGGCGGCAGCTTTGCGGGCGGCAACGGAACGATCTTGTCGATGTCCGGAACCTTGGGGTTGAGACCGTCGTTGGCGCGAAGAAATAACTGAATCGCACGGTACCGTCGCGAACGTTCAGGATCGTTTGGCAAAGCCAGATATGAGAGGCGATCAGAACTTGGCGGGGCTTTGAACCCGTCCGAAAGAGCCAAGGCAGAGAGAGTATCGCCGGCCTCCACCCCCTTTTGATACACGCTGACGGCCTCGGGGTAGAGACCGTTATTTTTCAGGTTAATCCCCAACGAATTCGCCGCGTCGCCATACCCTTGGTCCGCCGCGCATTGGCGCATCTGCCTCGCAATGTCAGGTGCCCTGTCGTGAGGAGCGAGTTGCTCGGCCACGTAAGCCTGTGCTTGCGGATTACCCAGGTCGGCTGCCTTGCGGAAATAACTCAATGCAGCGTCGATGTCCGGCTTCAAGCCGTAGCCTGTTTCAAGATAATGACCGATATCGTAGTAGCCCCCCGGTATGCCCTCCTGAATTAGTTGCATAGCAAGATCAACCGACTCCGTGGGCGCGTCGGGCGAGTCGGCAAGACCTTGCGTAATCAACGACTGCTGGTTCTGGTTCGCCTTGTAGTGGCCGTAAGCCGCGGCGATCCGATAGTAGCGCGCAACGTCATTGAAGTCCTTCGGCCCGTCTTTTTTTTCCAGATAGCGGGCATAGAGGAAAAGGCTATTTGCCTGCGGATCGAGCGGTGGCAGGTGATCTGCCTCGTGTACGCAGGTAAACGCGAGATTGGCGCGCACGGCGCTCATGTCAGGTAACTGGGCCAATGGAGTTTCCTTTTTCGTACACGCACATAACAGAAGCGCAAACGCAATGATCAGTATGTTTCTATTCATGGGTCAGTCGACGCTGCTGAGAGCGGGCGAAGTGCGTAAAAAACCTACGAGCGAGGCAATAGGGGATTGTTTGCCGTCGTTCTGAAGATCCTTGTTGTTCTTAATAACGGTCGACCAATTATCGAACGCCTCCGAGGGATCCTCTTGAGCGCCTTGCCCTTTGGTATGAAGGTCCCATAACTTCAATCGCAACGAGTGCGCCACTTCCCCATGATCGGTACAGATATTCAGTTCACTGTCATTTTCCATGCTGCGGGAGTTTAGGTTCGCAGAGCCCTGGGTTGTGAATACGTCGTCGATCATCATCACCTTTGCGTGCACGTACACCGGAACCCATCCGCCTGCCGGGGAATCGGGCGCAACCAGAGTACACACATGAACCTTCAGGCCGTTGATATCCATCGACGGGATATCCACGTTCTGCACCTCCTTACTTTTAATTGCATCCCTTTGCTTTTGCAACTCATCGAGATCCTGCTGATCCTTCCGGATGGCGTCGGCGTTTCGGCTGAAGCCCGACAGGGCACTTTGCGCCTCTCCGGGGTCCAGGGAGCCAAGTTGCGGTCCCTGCCCGCTTTCCAATTTCGACTGTTGGGCTTCGTCATCCGCAAGTTTTTGCTCCAGAGCGTTCTGTTGCGCATCTAGTGCCGCGAACTGCGGTGCCCTAGTGACGCCCGGCATCGCGTTCGTCTGCCCAAGCGATTCGAGTGTGCGATACGTGTTGCGGGTACCGGGGCCCACTGCATCGTCAGTGGAATTCGTGATCACGAACAGATGGACCGGGCCATCCTTGTTGATATTGCGCCCGCATTTAATCTGCCGCTTTATCGACTCTTTTATCTGGTCGGCAAGCGGTACAAACCGGAAATACTGATTCTGGATAAAGATGTAACTCGTTGCATTGTTCACTGCCTGAAGGTACATCGTCTCGATGTCCGTTACGTCCTTCAGTTTCTTACCGTCTTTGTCCTTCCCCTTCTGCATTTGCGTCCGCACAACTTGCGCCATCACTCCCGGACCTGAATCTGCTCCCGGACGCATCCTCAACTGCTTCCCTAGGCCCTCACGTGACGCCCCAAGGCTTTGGCCTGTTGCGAGATCCCATGCCTGACAAAAGTTTTTGTTCAGATACTCGAGGATGGGCCCAGTCACCCGGCTCGAAACATCCTGCCACGGGTAAGGTCCGTTACGTCCCTGATCAGGTTCATTGCGCTTGGCGCTATGATCGTTCTTGTCCCAGTACTGATCAAGCATGTTGTGCCCCATGACGAAACCCGTCGCAAGGTTCGGATCCTCATAGTCGATCAGCACCATCTTCTGGTGATGAGACGGGGTAAGGTAACCAGTGACATAGCTGTTCGTTATTTTGGTGCGGGGGTCACGCTCAGTATCCTTACCGTGCATATACAGTCGCCATATGCCCTCGACACGTTCCATTAGAGGGAAGTCACGGGTCGCGAACTCGACATTCGAAAAGGTAAGCGGGTATTGGGTTAGCCAATTGAACTTGCGCGAGATGGTCCCCCATATACCGGTCATCGTGACATTGTTCAGGTTTGCGCAGTGGTACCACAGCGTGTCGTAAGCACGCTCATAGAGAGTCTGGTAGTCGTGCGAAAGCACTGGGATCTTCTTGTAAAGCCAGTCAGGAATGACCGTCTTGAACCAAGTCTCAAAATTTTCGCCGGGCATGTTGGTCTCGCCCAACTGGGACAAATAAAAGTCGTCATGCCAGCACAACAGGCGAACCTTCACGTTCTGCTTGCCCATGTGCACAAGAAGACTGCCGATAGTCCTCGTACCACCAGTGCCACGCCTGAAATACATCGACGGCTGGAAACCCCAGCAGATTATATCGACGGAGTGCTTCGCCGCTAAGATCGCGTCGTATACGGCAGCAAATGCCTCTTCTCCGTTTACCAGTGGCCGGTACGTGCACCATGCAGGAAGGTATTCGGTCTTCTGCACAAACCAGGGCAGACTGGCATTGCATGTGTTCGTCTGGTTCAGCGCAATCGGTGTCGTAATCGTCGTGTTCGGTGTTGCCATGGCCTATACGTCCGAAGGAGGATTGAGAAGATCGCTGTAGTATTGCCGGTGCACGGCGCGGTCGGGGGCAGGAGTATCGCCACCGGGCAGACCCTCATGAAACGGGAACCCCTGATTTGCGAGCGCCCCATTGACCGGGTCCTTGTACTCTCCCGGCACCGGAATCTCATGCTTCACGCCGTTGGCCAGTTCAACCGTGTACTTCTGCGTCGTCACATGATGATCAATCGGCAACTGCCCCGTCTTGTCGAACACCCCCTGCTTCACCAGCGCACCGTCCGCAAACAGCTTGTACGGCATCCCCGCAGGAACGACATTGGTCGCAGATGGCGAAGCCATCGTATTCAGCATCAACCGCCGCGTCGGCATGTCCTTGAACGCGGGATTCGTGACATCCATCCGCGTCGGCCCGCTGAACGAATGTTGTGCACCTTTGATATCGATCTTCTCCGGCGCATGGATTTCGATGTTGCCATCCTTGATGCGGATATACCCGCCACCGGAAGTCAGCAGGATCTCCTGTTGCGCCGCCACCTGGATCTGCTCCGTCGCCGAGATCAGCAACACCGACTTCTGTGCAGTCAGCTCGACGTTGTCCGCATGCGCCTGTACCTCCACCTTCCCCTTCGCCGCGAACAGCTTCATGCCGGCGTTCTGCACGAACAGGCTCAACCGGTTCGTAATGCTCGCGATCAGCGACTTACCGGTCGCGATATGCGTGCTCTGCCCGCTCACCAGATTGATATGCTGGTCCGTCGAGATGTGCACTGACTTCTGCGTCGACAGCGCGATGCCCGCCGGCGCAGCAAACAGCATTACCGGTTGCGAAAACGCATTGGCATTGCCCGTGCCACCGCCGGCCGTTAAACCTCCCCCGCCCGTTGTCCCCGAGATACTGTGCTGTGTCGCATCGGTGAAGGTCTTCAGCGCATCCTGCCCGTCCTTCAGGCTTTCGGCCTGCGCGGCTTCGCTCGCCTGCGATGCCGCTTCGAGCACACCCTCCGAACTGACGAGCTGGTTGCTGGCCTCACGCGCATCGAGCGGCTGGCTGGCGACGGGATGCGTCGACACGAACAGCCCTCGGCCCGCGCGCAAGGCGCCATACGCATCCGAACTCAGGTCGAAGCCGCTGCCGAGATAGCCGCCGCGTGTATTACCGGTATGGTTGACCAGATACCCAAGATGCAATTGAGCATTCGTACTGGAACTGTATAGCTGGAGGCGATTCTGCGACGTCGAGTCGTCCATGACCATCTGATTGAAGCCATCGCCCGAGAACTCTTTCGATCGATAGCCCGAGAGCAGCCCGTTCGAATGCCACTGCGGTTGCGCCGCGCCGTTGTAGACACGGTGCAGGGCAATCGGCCTGTCGATGTCATTGCCGACGTAGCCGATCAGCAGTTCCTCGCCTGCGCGCGGCATGTGCACCGAACCGTAGCCGTCACCCGTATCCGACTGCACTACGCGCACCCAGCATGACGCGCGCTCATCGCCCGGATTGATCCGGTCCCATACGAACATCACCTTGATCCGGTTCAGTTCGTCGGTGTATGCCTCGGCCCCCTTGGGGCCAACCACGATTGCCGTTTCCAGCTTCGCGTCCGGCTTGTGATGTTCGAACGGGCTGCGGTACGGCACCGTGGTGCGCTGCGCCTCGATCCCGACCCGGTAGAAGCCCGTAGAGCCGTCGGCATGGGACACGTTGAACGTACCCGCATCGGCGGCCTGTGCCTGTTTCAGCTCGCTGGACAGGCTGTACGGAAAGTTGGCTTCATGCCCGGACAGCGGCAGGTTGTTCCCGATAGTCCACTCGACCTCGATGGCCGCGAATTCCCGCTGAGCTGCCGGATCACGATCATGTTCCGGATGGCCGGCAATCGTGAAGCGCAACCCTGCGTCGATCGCACGCAGCCCGCCTTCGCCGTGAAAGCGTTTGGCCCGCGATTCCCACTCCTCCATGCGGATTTTTGAAAGATGGTCGCCGCGTGCCTGCTCCGGATAGGTATAGCCGCCCGTGTATTCGTATACCTCCATCTGAGGCGGCAACGAGCCCTGGTTCGCTACGGTGGGAACGCTTGTCGCCTTCGGATTAAATGGCGTCGATGGGTTTTTATAATCGAAGGTGCGCGTCGACAGTAATGCCGATTGCAGCGTGCGAGTACCCGACCACTGCACCAGCGCATCCGTTTCGCTGCCAGTTCCGGCGCGATAGAAATTCACCTGCTCCGGCGACAGCGGCACCAGCGTTTCAAGACGGTCGGTAACCACGAGCGTGTGCGATTTACCATCTTCGGCCTGCTGCCAGAAGCCATAAAGTCCTTCGGACTCCATCAACCGGTGCACGAAGTTCCAGTCGGTTTCATTCTGGCGGCAATACGAGCGGGATGGCAGCGGCTGCGAGAGCACGAAGCGGAACATCCCCTGCGCCTGTGGATGCTGGTTGAAAACGTCCGAGATGATCTCGTCGGCTGCTTTGTCCTGCCAGTATTTCTGGTCACGGCGGAAACGCAGGAAATGCATCCACGACGAGTAGCCGAGCTGGTAAGAAGTCAGTCCGCCGTCCGCGCCGAGACGGCGGGCAGTATGCACGTAACCGTGATGCGGGTGATAGGAGCGATCCGACTGCTGGATCCACAGGGTCACCGGCTGGGCGATCAGCGTCTTCAGCGCGACATCGCCGGAAGTGGACACGACATCGATCGTCCACGTGAAGTCGCGCCCGATCCGTGACCGACCGATGGCCCGCTGCGGAAGCAGGACATTGTTTCCTGCCGGGGTGTCCAGTTTAAGCAGGCGGTCCTGCTGTGAAAGGCCGCCGCTTATCGCCCCGATTATGTTCTGGGTATCCATGCCGCCTGCCTCTCCCACACTTTATTTTCGGTCTGAATCCTTCGATTCTACAGACCATTTGTCGGCGGATAAATCAATCAACTCCAAATAAATGTCAAACGGATGAAGCCCAGAATATTTATATGCGCAACGAATCAGATAGGACCTTCCCCATAAAATCAGCGACTACCCCTTATCCCTCACCGGCAACGCCGTCGAATACTTGATCTGCTCCATCGCAAAACTCGAGCTCACGTCATAAAGCGGCACAGCAGCAATCAACAGCTTGTACACCCGATCGTAATCGTCGATATCCGACACCACCACGCGCAGCAGGTAATCGGTCTCGCCGCTCATCCGGTACACCTCGACCACCTCGGGAATGTCCAGCACGGCCCGCGTAAATGTCGCCGCCCACGCTTCGGTGTGCTGATTGGTCCGCACCGCGACGAACACGGTCGTGCCTACCCCGAGCTTGCGCGCATCGCACAGCGCCACCTGAGCCCGGATCACCCCCGCTTCCTTGAGCCGCTGCAGCCGTTTCCAGCACGGCGTCTGCGACAGGTTTACGCGCTCCGCCAGTTCGGCGATCGGCATGGTCGCGTCTTCCTGAAGCAGTTCGAGCAGCTTGCGATCGATGATATCCATTCTCATACCCACCTCAAGATAGAAAATTATTCTACTTTTACACGCCAGAGGGGAATTATATGAAAACTCTTTCTCCGCGCAAACCGGTATAAATATCCCTACCCGATAACCGAATTCAAGCGCTGCCACCGCCCTTATGAGCCACGAAACCTCCCTCTCGTCCCTCGACCGCTCCAGCGCCTCGCATCCGCCTTTTTCCATGCGAAGCGAAGCCCGGCCGCCGGCGCCGTCAGCGGCCTCGCCGGTGGTCCGTCTGTGCGAGGCGCTCGACGCCGCTTTCGAGCACGCATCCGGCGCAGCCGACCCGTCGCAACGCCCAGGTTTTGCGGTCCGCATCAGGACCGCGCTCGCCGAGGCCGCCGCGAATCCGGCGCTGCTCGCGCCGTCGCAGCGTGAAGGGTCACCCGAATCGTACCGGCGTCATCTGCTCGCCGCGGATCCCCACGGCCGCTATGCCATCGCCGCGCTGGTCTGGATGCCGGGACAGGCAAGCCCCGTCCACGGCCACCAGACGTGGTGCGGCTACGTCGTGCTGGACGGCAGCCTCTCGGAAACGGTATATGACTGGGATGAATCGCGGCAGCTTGCCAGCGAAATCCGCACGCACCCGCGCGCAAGCGGCGCCGTGTCGTTCGTGCGTGCCGGTCGCGGTGGCGTGCACCGGCTCGGCAACACGAGCGATGCACCTGCCATCTCGCTGCATATCTATGGCGTCGAAGGCTCGCAGATCGCCACCCACGTGAACGATCTGCTGCAGGTCGCCGAGCCCGCGCAGCCTGCATTGGAACAGGCTATCGTCTAGGTTTTCCCCGCCTCACCCGCGGTAGGAATCTGCGGCGGCACCGGCGCGGTGCCGGTTGACGGCGGTGCCGGCCGCGGCTCGTGGGAGACGTCACGCGCCGCCGCCAGATTCGCCGCACGCGCGCCGCCGGCAGCAGGCCCGCCGTGCGGCCCGGCATGGTGAGCGGCGTTCGGCGCCCCATGAGCCGGCTCGACGCTATGCGCATGCAGCGGCGCTTCATCCTCCGCCAGCGGCTGCCCCTCGTTATCCTTCGACGACGTATAGATCCGCATCTGCGGCACCGGAATCTCGATGCCCGCCTCGTCCATTTTGCGCTTCAGACGCAGGTTAAAAGCTCTCGCCACACTCCATTGCTGCAGCGGCCGCGTCTTGATCTGCCCTTTCACGACCATCCAGTTCGGGTCGAACCGGTCGAGCCCCCACACCTCGATCGGCCCCAGCATTTCACGCCGGTAGCGGAAATCGGCCATCAGCTCCGCGCCCACTTCGCGGATCAGTTGCGTCACCTGATCCACATCGGCAGAAAAACCCATGCGCACTTCGAACACCGCATAGGCAAAATCGCGCGACAGGTTCTTCACGATCTTGATCTGCGAAAACGGAATCGCATGGATCGCGCCCTGCCCGTCGCGCAGCCGCACGGTGCGAATCGACAGATGCTCGACCGTGCCCGCGTGGCCACCGTCGACATCGATCCAGTCGCCCACCGAGATGGTGTCCTCGATGATGATGAACAGGCCCGTGATCAGGTCGGTGACCAGCGACTGGGCGCCGAAGCCGATCGCGAGGCCAATCACGCCCGCGCCGGCGAGCAGCGGCGTCACGTTGATACCCAGATTCGCCGCCGTCACAATGCCGGCGATCGTCACGATGGTGACGAACAACGCATTGCGCACCAGCGGCAACATGGTGCGGGCACGCGTGCTGGCGTTGCGCGATTTGTTGCGCGGGCCGCCGGGGCTCAGTGCTTCGGTAATGGCCGTATCGATCAGGATCCACAACAGCCAGGCAATGAACAAGGTGGCGAAAATCGCCATCACGGCATGCGCGATGCCACGCGCCGCGACGTTCTCTTCGATGACGCTCGCAAGCGACACACCCCACAGCCGCGCCGCCAGTTCGAAGAACACTAGCCAGATAACCAGCGTCAGCAGCGTGCCCGCGAAACGCAGCATTCGCGACAGATACGGGGAGCGGCGGCGTCTACGGGGATCGTGCGGCCGCGTCATGCGCAACACGATGGCCGAGAGGAAGAACGCCAGCACCAGCAGCAGTGCGGTCACCACGGAGATCTGCAGCACGTTCTCATTCGTGCCCGCGCCGCCGATCACCGCGACCACCGACGCACTCGCGAGCACCAGCACCGGCACATGCCAGAGCGAAGCGAGCACATCGAATGCGTCGGTTGCGGCCTTATGGTCATGACGCGGCTCATAAGCCCGATTGCGGATCAGGTGCGCCACCGGCCGGCGAAACGCCAGCGCGAAATAGCCGGTCAGCACGGCCGCGGTCATGTTCGCCGCTGTCGACACCAGTTCGGCGAGATTCGTTCCGAGTTGATGGGCGACGTCGTAGTTCACCGCGGCATCGCCCAGTGCGCCACACACGCCGATCATAAACAGCAGGCGGCGCGCATGCTCGAGCAGCACGCGCACGGCGACGCGCCGGTGACCCGAGCCGAACAGCGAAAACATGATCAGACAGATCGCGGAAAACACCGCGCCGGCGACGATCGCATAGGCCACCACCATCCCCAGCGTGCGGCCGAGCGCATCGGGCATGGCCCGCGCGAACACCAGCGCCGCGACGAACGCGACGATCCACGGACCGACTCGCCGCAGCGTGAAGATCAGCAGTTCGCCGGTCGAGGGATTCGGCTTGAGGCTGGCATCCACGCCGTAGTGTGTATGCAGCCGGCGTTGCAGGTAGATCAGGAGCCACGCACAGGCGCCCCAGCCGGCCAGCATCGCCACCATGTCGAGCACGATTTTGCCGAGGCTCTCGTGGCCCTGGCTCGCAACGATCGCGTAGAACTCGTTGCCGGCAGCGTTGACGCGCCCAACCCAGTAACGCAAAGGCGTGCGCCCTTGATGCACGCCGGTCTCGAACGAAGCGATGCCGGAGGCGATTGCGCCCAGCAAGCCGGGGCTCGGCTGCGCCGCCGACGCGGGCGCGACGGTACGGCTGACGTCGCGCAGCTTCTTGAGCTGGGCGACAAGCGCGGTGCGCTGGCGATCGTTGTCGAGGGTCGAGATGACGCTATCGAGCGAGCGGGCCAGTTCGGCCTGGCTGGCCGGCGATGGCGCGGACGCGGCCTCGGCCGCCGAAGCCGACGAGGCAGGTGTGGCCGTCGCGCTGTTGATGAGACTCTGCAACGCCGGAATCACCGGTGCGGCGGCGGCCTGCGCAACTGCCGGCGCCCACGCGAAACAGGTGACGCATACGAGCAGGCACATCCACAGATAAAGCGGCCACGCGAACGACCGCGCCAACCCGGCGCAGCCACAGCGAGCGCGGAAATCCAGGCTGCGGGAAAAATAGGAGGCAGTGCGAAACGCCCGTTGCCCGCCGGTAAACAGCGCAGCCTCGGGCTCACACCGCTGTTGGCATGACTTCATGGCAATCCGTGACAAAACGGCAGACGCCAAGTGTAGCCTCAGTTGCCGCGGTAGCGCATTTGCATGCGTAACTGAATGTTAGGGCGCTTGCGCGCCCAGGTATTATCAATAAGCGACGGTCGCGATCTGGCGCACGAAACGGCCCTGCTCCAGCTCGTCCACAAACGCCACGGCATAGTCTTCCGCCGAGATGCGGCTGTTGCCTTCGGCGTCGACGATCAGCGTATTGGCGCCGGTGCGGAATGCGCCGGTCCGCTCGCCGGGGGCGATCAAGGCGGCCGGCGAGAAGAAGGTCCAGTCGAGATCGGTCAGCGTGCGGAGGTAATTGAACCCGTCGCGGTGCGCCAGCGCTACCGCCTTATAGGCGTCCGGAAAGCCTTCCGTGTCGACTAGCTGCTTGCCCGGCGCCACTTCCAGCGAACCCGCTCCGCCCACTATCACTAGACGCTTCAAACCTGCCGCACGCACGCCTTCGACGAGCACGTGAGTCGCCTTCGTGAGGGTCGCTGCGTCATCGCGCGGCGGCGCATAGGCGCTCGCCACCACGTCGTGTCCGCGCACCGCCGCCGCGACGCTTGCGGCGTCCAGCAGATCGACCTGCGCCGCCTTCAGATTGGCGACGCCAGCCGGCACCCGCTCCGGATTGCGCACGAGCGCCGTCACCTGATGGCCGCGGCGCGCCGCTTCCGCAGCGATCCGCGATCCGATCATGCCGGTTGCGCCAATCAGTGCGATCTTCAATGCCTTGCTCATGGATATTCTCCTGTAATTAGCTTATATGTAACTATATTGATTACATATAACGCCGAAAAAAGAGGGGCTCCGCCCCCGCTTGTATCTTGCCTGCAGCCTGTCACCGGCATTGCTGCCTTGTGTGCTTCCATCCGAAACGATCCGGCGCCTCTGCTCACGCAGCACGCGCCGGCTGTTCCGTTCCAAAGCCCTATCCTGCCGGCCGCCGCTTGCGTTCGCGCAGGCGTTCGGCCTTGACCAGGTCCGTGGACGCGTCCGCCAGCGTACGCGACGCCAGTGACGCCTCCATGGCCTGCTGCGCTTCGCTAATGATGCCGCGCAGCACAGTTTGAATATTGCGCCCCACCATGCAAGCCGGATTCGGCTCCTCGCGGTGCAGCGCGATCAATTGCCCGTCGTCAACCGCGCGGTAAACCTCCAGCAGCGTGATTTCCTCGGGCGGCCGCGCTAACAGCGCGCCGCCGCCCGCGCCGAGCTGTGAGGTGGTGAGTCCGGCGTCGGCCAGCATCGTCAGCAGACGCCGGATCAGCGCAGGATTGGTATTCACGCTGCCTGCGATCATGTCCGACGAAAGCGGCACGCCTTCCTGAAACGCCAACAGTGCGAGCACATGAACCGCAAAGGCAAACCGGCTACTCGTATTCAAAACGCACCTGCCTGGCTACGACAATGTGTAACCATAGTAATTACATTTAACCTCGCTGTCAAATCCAATCCTCCGGCCACCCGCAGCCACTTTGTCGCGACGCCCTTGCACGCCTGCTGCCGCCATCGCGTCGTCATTTGTCCATCTGCTTCTGCGCATCGTTGTTGCCGTTATTGCTCGACGCGGACGACGCCGCGGCGCTGTCGGACCACTGCTGCAGCTTGCGGCCGGCGTTCTGCAGACCGGCGCCGGTCAGCGAGGCCGCCTTGCTGAGTTCGGCGCTCGCCGCGCTGGCCGCGCCCTGCAAATTGGCCTGCGCGCCCGATGCGAGCGCCGACGGATCGACAGTGATGGTAGGCGCCGATGCGGACTCGAGGTTCTGTTTCGCCGTATCGACCTGCTGGCCGACATAGCTCGCGGCCTGATCGAGCTTCTGCCCGGCTTGCTGCGCGGCATCATCCATCTTGCCGGCGAGTTGCCCAGCCGAGGCGTCGTGTTTCTGGCATGCGGTTAATGCGCTGAGCATGCTCACGGCAAAGACCGCGCGGCACACCCGTGGATGGCGGAAGAATAAAGTCATTGTGGCGTCTGAGCCGCGGCAAGCGGCTTCGGCATACGGAAACGCATCAATCATACGCCCTGGCGTTGCCCACACTGCACTCCGCTCTCGCGACGGGCTGTGCCTTCGACACCGCAGGCGCACCGTCAGCGGCGTACGTCGCGGTTCTGTCAAAGACGATGGAGTAGACTGGTTGAAGATTCGATGTGTTCCGCAGTTCAACTGGAGGCATACGATGGCAGCAAAGAAGATTCTGTTCCTCACTGGCGATTTCGCCGAGGATTACGAAACAATGGTGCCGTTCCAGGCATTGCAGGCAGTCGGCCATGTGGTCGACGCCGTGTGCCCGGGCAAGTCGGCAGGCGACCGCATCAAGACGGCCATTCACGATTTCGAAGGCGACCAGACCTATACCGAGAAGCCGGGTCATCAGTTCACGCTGAACGCGAGCTTCGACGACGTCGATCCGGGCCAGTACGACGCGCTCGCCATTGCCGGCGGCCGCGCCCCCGAGTATCTGCGCCTGAACCAGAAAGTGATCGATATCGTCCGCCAGTTCGCGGAGCAGCGTAAGCCGATCGCCGCGATCTGCCACGCCGCGCAACTGCTGGCGGCCGCCGACGTGATCCGCGGCAAGCGGATCTCCGCCTATCCGGCCTGCGCGCCCGAAGTGAAACTGGCGGGCGCCGATTTCGCCGACATTCCGGTCGACGCAGCCATCACCGACGCCAACTTTGTCACGGCGCCCGCCTGGCCTGCGCATCCCGAATGGCTGGCGCAATTCCTCGTGCTGCTCGGCACGCGTATCGAACTCTGAGATCCGCCCCTGCGTCGGGTTGCCGCTAGCGGCGCCCGACGCCCTCCGTACAAGCATGCATGCTCGGGAACACGGCCGCATGCATGCAAACTCTCCTACGGCCGATTCCCCGCACCTCGCCTCACCCAGTATCGAAGCTTTTAAGACTTTTGCGATATTCCTCCGCGAAAGGGCTTCCTATAGTCGACGATTGACTTTGGAATGCCTTTCGATGGAATTGACAGAATGGATCGTCATGCTCGCGGTCGCCCTGATGGCGATCGTTTTCTTTTGTGGCCGGGCAACCGCGCACAGGTCGCTCGAGAACCGCACCCGCCGCATCACCGCGACCCGCTTGCTGGTGCAGGCCGCGCTCTCGCTGTGGGGCGCCCTGCTGCTTTTGGTACGCGGCCTGTTCGTGCTGGACGGCCTGCCGGGTATGGATGCGGCGCCGCACACAGTCATCGCGGGCGCCGCCGTGCTGGCGGCATTCGGCTGCTACTGGTCGATTCGTGGCAGCAGGCTGCTCAAGCCACGGCGGCTCTTCACCGCGTGAGCCCCTGCGCACCCGCCGCCAGCATCTCCGGCTCGGCGCGCGGCGTCTTTATCTCCGCTTCCGGCAGCGAAAGATAGAAGGTTGTCCCAGCGCCTTCGGTCGACTCCGCCCAGACACGGCCGCCATGCCGCTCCACCACCCGGCGCACCAGCGCCAGTCCGATCCCCTCGCCGGCGACCACGTTGCCGTGCAAACGCTGGAACGCGCTGAACAGGCGCGGCAAAGCCACGGCCGGAATGCCCAGCCCGTTGTCCTTCACATAGAAAATCCGCAGCGAGTGCACGCCGGGCGGCGCCGGCGTGATACCGATCTCGACCCGTCCTTCGCGCGCCGGATCGAGATAGTTGATGGCATTGCCGACGAGATTGGCGAACACCTGCTCGAGCGCGGTCGGATCGCCCCACACCGAGGGCAATTCCTGCACCACCACGCGCGCGCGGCGCGCGCGGATCGAGACCTGCATCGCATCGACGACGCGCTGCACGATATCGCGCACATGCACCTGCTGGCGCCGGTATTCGACCCGGCCGACACGCGAGAGCCGCAGCAGCGCGTCGATGATATGCGAGGCGCGCAACACCGCGGTCTGCAGGTAATGCAAGGCCTCGCCGATGTCTTCGTCGACGAGCTGTTCGATATGCTGGCGCCGCGCCGGTGTGAGGGACGACTGCTGCACCGCCGCGCGCAGATCGTCGCACGCATGGATCAATTCTTTTGAAAAGCCCTGCAGATTGACGAGCGGCGCGCGCAGATCGTGCGAGACGCTATAGATAAACATCTCGTTTTCCTGCGTCTGCTGCCGCAGCGTCTCGTTGATGGCCGCGAGCTCGTTGGCACGGCGCGCGAGATCGGCCTGGAAGCGCGCCTGGATGCGCTCGGCCTCGAGCAGGCGCCGGCCGGTTTCATGCAGCGTCTGATCGAGCCGGGCGATTTCATCGGAGCCGGGGTCGATCGGCGCGAGCGGCTCGTTGCTGGCGAGCCGCCCGGCATTGTCGGAGAGGAGCGCCAGCCGGCCCCGCACGCCGCGCGTGAAAAGCCACACGGCCAGCGCGACGAACAGGATCGAGCCGAACACCGCGGCGACCAGCAAAACCTGCTGGCGCTCGTGCGCGGCATCGGCTTCGATGGAGCGCTGCGCGTCGATACGGCGCTCCTCGTTCTGGAATGCCGTCACCTGAGCCCGGAAGCGGTCGAGCACATCGGTAGTCGAAAGCTGGTCGAAGCGCTCGACGACGTCGCGCCGCCGCCCCGAATGCAACAGATCCTGCACGCGGTCCGACCACTGCCGGTAAGCCTGCACCGACTGGCGAATCTGCACCGCACGCTCGACCTGCGCAGGGTTGTCGGCGACCAGATCGGCCAGTTGGTCGATGCGCCGGTCGACGTCCATCCACAGCGCCACCGGCGTGGTGACATCTGCGTTGTCACTGAGAACCGCGCCACGCAGGCGCACCGAGTCGAGCAACACGGGCTCCAGGATCGCCGTGGTCTGGCGCAGCACATCCTCGCTGTGGGTTGCCCAGCGCTCGGCGTCGGCAGCATCGACCTGCGCCTTCACGAGCCCCGACAGGAGCGCGAGCTCGAAGACCGCCGGAATCGCGATTAGCAGCAGCCCTTTGGTTGTCAGTCTCATGCGTACGCGAAATAGTTCGGGAGCCCGGCAGGCCACGCAGGGGGACGTTACATTATGTCGGCGTTTGCACAGGATGACAAAGGGCGTCGATAGTCTATGCGGACTGGTTGCGCCGCGGCGCGGCGGCGCTGCAGGCAGGCGTCGCATGCGCTATGCGCGCTGAATGGATAGCGTAGCGATCAGCTAGATGATTGCCATGCAAAGCGCATCCCTGTGCGCGAGCGGCACAGATCGCGCCATATTGTCATAGCACGCACATCCGGTGCCTGCCAACCTCGCCGCCCGCCCCGTGCCCACCTGTCCCCACATGTATGCGTCGATGATAAAATCGCCCGCTGGAGATGGCATTCTCCGTTAACCGCCCAAGTGGGGCTGATGATGCCTGATAGCCCGGCCGATTGCGGACGCAAGCTCGTCTGCGCTCAGTCCGGTTTGTCGATTTTGCGACTTTGCCAGGCGTCTTTCCATGTATCTATCTATTCTCGCAGTGGGTATCGGCGGTGCATTGGGTTCGTTGTTCCGCTGGTTTCTCGGTATCCGCCTGAACGCGTTGTTCCCCGCCCTGCCGCTCGGCACCCTTGCCGCCAACGTGATTGCCGGGTATGTAATCGGCGTCGCCGTAGCCTTCTTTGCCCGCTTGCCCGAACTGGCGCCCGAGTGGCGTCTGTTCGTCATTACGGGGTTGATGGGCGGCCTGTCCACCTTCTCGACCTTCTCCGCCGAAGTGGTGCAACGTCTGCAGGACGGCCGCTTCGGTTGGGCCGCCGGTGAAATCGCCATTCACGTCTCGACCTCGCTGGTGATGACTGTGCTCGGCATCGCAACCGTGTCGCTCGCGGCACGGTAAGCAAACCGATCTGCATCGGCTTCAAACTGTCGGCATCGCGCAAAGCGATGCAAAATACATAATCGCATCCAGATGCGGTAACGCTGCGGCGCTCTTTCCGCACGACATTTCCAGTTAATGAGCAAAAAGGACGAAAAAAAAGGCGTCACGTGACCGTGACGCCTTAAAAAGTTCTAGCCATTCCGAGGGCCGTGCTAGAACCTGAGAGAGGGGATTCGAAAGTTTCGCCTGATAACGCCGCTCGCATGATCTGTGCTGCTGGCGCCTTGCTGGTCCGGGCTTGGCAGCCTGCCGGACAGGGCTTAGGCCACCGTGCAGACTCACACGCAAGCCTTTCTTTCGAAATGAGATTCCATTTTTTACGGTTATGCTGACTAAGTCAAGCAAAATCTAATGGACGGATGCACTGTCGGCCAGCCCCTTCTACTACAATGAAATGTCATATGAAAAAGGGGCGGAATGCGTCATTATGGTGCGGGTTCGGCACTGCCGTTCCAGGTTCGGCGGAACAGCACAAATGCAGAAACTGAAATGAAGTTCCATAAAAACGAAATGAACCACGAATCCATGCCCCCTCGCAACACCGAACCTGTCAAGGAGAAAGACGGCTCCGGCGACGAAGTCACCGCGCTGGCGCGCGGCCTGACCGTGCTGCGATGTATCGCAGCGGCCGATGCGCCGCTCAGCAACCGCGAACTCACCGAACTGACCGGCATCCCGAAACCGACGGTCTCGCGCATCACCGCCACCCTCGTCAGCGCGGGCTTCCTGTTCCGTCTTCCGGACAGCGAACGGTTCGTGCTGACCTCGTCGGTGCTGGAACTGAGCAACGGTTTTCTGCGCAACTTCGACATTCGCGCCCGCGCCCGGCCGTTCCTGATCGAACTCGCCGAACGCACCTCGCTGTCGGTACATCTGGCCGTGCGCGACCGGCTCGACATGGTGGTCATCGACGCCATCAAACCCCGCTCCGCCGTGCTCGTGTCGCGGCTCGATGTCGGCTCGCGGATGAACCTGAGCCGCACGGCCGTCGGCCGCGCCTATCTGGCCGTCCTCGATGAACCCGAACGGCAGAAGCTGCTGCTCGGACTGCAGGCCGCCGAGGGCGACGACTGGGGCCACATCAGCAACCGGCTCGAGAGCGCGCTGCATGAAACCACCGCACAAGGTTTCGCAATCGCCACCAGCGAATGGCACGACGGCCTGAATGCCATCGCGGCGGGCTTCATCGGCCCCTCGGGTGAGCGCTACGCGGTCAATTGCGGCGGCTCGGCGCACCAGTGCCCGCGCGACTGGCTGATCACGCGCGCGGCGCCCCTGCTGCTCGAGTGCATCTCCCGCATCACGCTCGAAATCGGCGGCACACCAGGCCGGCGGCTCGACAACTAGGCGAGAGCGACATCTTATGCGCCCGCATCCGCAACCCGCTCAGAGGGTCGTGGCAGGCATGCACCTCACCGAGTGTAACGCGCGTAACTAACCGAAAAATACGCCACTGGACGTCAGCAAAGCCGGCGACGTACGATCATGCTTTCGCGCAGCTTGCTGTGCCTGACCGCACGTCAGGTTTGCGCCGCTCGCTTGCACCGCTTGCCTGCAACTTACAGTCAACCCGGGGCGAGTGAAAAGTGATCAGCCACGCAGTCGGCCCGACTGCGGCGCCGGCACTTTCCGTTAAGCTCCTTTTCCTGCGTCTCGCGTCGCCACGCGCTGAACATCTGCGCTGGGTACGCTGTCGAAGCGGCCGGCGCCTGCGCGTCGACCCGGCATTGCGCACGTCTCTTCCAATTCCAAGCCAGCCACCTGACCGAACCGATGGACGAACAACAACAGCACCCCGAAACCACACGCCCCCCCGCCCCGACTCAGGCCGGCCAACCGTCCAGCGGGACCACCCAGATGCGCAGCGGTGGCCAACGGCATCGGGGACGCACCATCGGCCTGATCGTAGCCGCGCTCGTGGTGGCGGGGGTCGTGCTATGGCGCTGGCACCCGTGGGGCAGCCCCGCGGCCGGCGCGAGCGCGCAAGCCCCGGGCGGCGAACGGCATGGCCGCGGCGGCCCGCCGGGGTTCGCCAACCTGCCGCAGCCGGTCCACGTGGCCACCGCGACGCAAGGCGACATGCCGATCGTGCTGACGGCGCTGGGCACCGTCACGCCGCTCGCTACCGTCACCGTGCAGAGCCAGTTGAGCGGCACGCTGCAGACGGTCGCGTTCCAGGAAGGCCAGATGGTCAAGAAGGGTGACCTGCTCGCGCAGATCGACCCGCGCCCGTATCAGATCTCGCTCGAAAACGCCGAGGGCGCGCTTGCGCGCGACAAGGCGCTGCTGCAGACCGCGCGTCTGGACCTGAAGCGCTATCAGACCCTGCTCGCCCAGGATTCGATCGCCAGCCAGCAGGTCGACACGCAGGCTTCGCTCGTCCAGCAGTACGAGGGCACCGTCAAGTCGGACCAGGCGAACATCGACACCTACAAGCTCGACCTGATCTACGCGCGCATCACTGCGCCGGTCGCCGGCCGCGTGGGTCTGCGCCAGGTCGATCCGGGCAACTATGTGACGCCCAGCCTGACCAACGGCATCGTCGTGATTACGCAATTGCAGCCCATCAGCGTGATCTTCACGACCTCCGAAGACAACCTGCCGCGGATCATGAAGCAGGTCCAAACGGGCGCGAAGCTCTCGGTCACCGCCTACGACCGCAGCAACACCACCTCGCTCGCCGGCGGCACGCTCGAAACGCTCGACAACCAGATCGACACGACCACCGGCACGCTCAAGCTGCGCGCCATGTTCAACAACGAGGACAACCTGCTGTTCCCGAATCAGTTCGTCAACGCGCGGCTTCTCGTGGATACGATTCACGACGCGGTGATCGTGCCGACCCCGGCGGTGCTGAACGGTTCGATGGGCCAGTTCGTGTATGTGGTGAAGCCCGACAACACGGTGACCGTGCGGCCCATCAAGATCGGCCCGGTGGACGGCGAGCGCACCAGCATCGCCTCCGGCCTGCAGGCGGGCGAACGGGTCGTGATCGACGGCTCCGACCGCCTGAAAGAAGGCGCGAAGATCACCATTCCGGCCGAGCATCCGGGCGGCGCCTCGGGTGCGCACGGTGGGCGCGGCGCATCCGGCGCATCGGGTCCGTGGGGCGCATCCGGCGCACGCCTGCACCACCACAAACCTCCGGCGCAAGCTTCGGAATAAAGGCTGACTGAACCCGCATGAATCCATCCCGCGCTTTTATTCTGCGCCCGGTCGGCACCGCCCTGCTGATGGCGGCGATCATGCTGGTCGGGCTCGTCGCGCTGCGCTTCCTGCCGCTCTCGGCGTTGCCCGAAGTCGACTACCCGACCATCCAGGTGCAGACCTTCTATCCGGGCGCGAGCCCGGACGTGATGACCTCGTCCGTCACCGCGCCGCTCGAGCGGCAGTTCGGCCAGATGCCGTCGTTGAACCAGATGTCGTCGCAAAGCTCGGCCGGCTCGTCGATCATCACGCTGCAGTTCAGCCTCGACCTGCCGCTCGATATCGCCGAGCAGGAAGTGCAGGCGGCCATCAACGCGGCGGGCAACCTTCTGCCTTCCGACTTGCCGGCCCCGCCGATCTACGCCAAGGTCAATCCGGCCGACGCGCCGATCCTCACGCTCGCGCTCACTTCGAAGACGATGCCGCTGACCGAGGTGCAGGACCTGGCCGATACGCGTCTCGCGCAGAAGATCTCGCAGGTGGCGGGCGTGGGCCTCGTCAGCCTCTCGGGAGGCCAACGCCCGGCCGTGCGGATTCAGGCCAATCCGCGCGCCTTGGCGGCATACGGCCTGAATCTGGACGACCTGCGCACCACCATCTCGAACCTGAACGTCAACACGCCGAAGGGTAACTTCGACGGCCCGACGCGCGCCTACACGATCAACGCGAACGACCAGTTGACCGATGCCGACGCGTACAAGAGCGCGGTGATCGCCTACAAGAACGGCCGGCCGGTGATGCTGACGGACGTCGCCAGCATCGTGCAGGGTGCGGAGAACACCAAGCTCGGCGCCTGGGTCGACTCAACCCCTGCCATCATCCTGAACGTGCAACGCCAGCCGGGCGCAAACGTGATTCAGGTGGTGGACAGTATCAAGGCCGTGCTGCCGCAACTGCAGCAGTCGCTGCCCGCCTCGCTGGATGTGCAGATCGTCACCGACCGGACCACCACGATCCGCGCCTCGGTGCGCGACGTGCAGTTCGAACTGCTGATGTCTGTGGTGCTGGTGGTGCTGGTGATGTACCTGTTCCTCGCCAATCTTTACGCGACCATCATTCCGAGCCTGTCGGTGCCGCTCTCGCTGATCGGCACGCTGGCCGTGATGTATCTGTGCGGCTTCTCGCTCGACAACCTTTCGCTGATGGCGCTGACCATCGCCACCGGTTTCGTGGTGGATGATGCGATCGTGATGATCGAGAACATCGCGCGCTACGTCGAAGACGGCGAGACGCCGCTCGAAGCGGCGCTCAAAGGCTCGAAGCAGATTGGCTTCACCATCATCTCGCTGACGGTCTCGCTGATCGCCGTGCTGATCCCGCTGCTCTTCATGGGCGACGTGGTGGGGCGCCTGTTCCACGAATTCGCGATCACGCTCGCCGTGACCATCGTGATTTCGGCGGTGGTCTCGCTCACGCTGGTGCCGATGATGTGCGCGAAGCTGCTGCGTCACACGCCGCCGAAGGAAGCGCATCGCTTCGAAACCAAAGCGCACGCGTTTATCGACTACGTCATCGCCCGTTATGCGGTCGCGCTAACCTGGGTGCTGAACCGCCAGCGCGCCACGCTGGTCGTCGCGATCCTGACGCTGGTGCTGACCGGCGTGCTATATGTGTTCATTCCGAAGGGCTTTTTCCCGGTGCAGGACACCGGCGTGATCCAGGCGATCACCCAGGCGCCGCAGTCGGTGTCGTATGCGTCGATGGCAGAGCGCCAGCAGGAACTGGCCGCGCAGATCCTGAAGAATCCGGATGTGGAGAGCCTGACCTCGTTCATCGGCGTGGACGGCAACAACATCACGCTGAACAGCGGCCGGATGCTGATCAACCTGAAACCGCGCGACGACCGCAGCAACACCGCGAGCGACGTGATCCGCCAACTGCAAAAGGACGTCGCCCACATTCCGGGCGCGTCGCTGTATATGCAGCCGGTGCAGGACTTGACGATCGATGCGACTGTCAGCCCGACGCAGTATCAGTTCATGCTGACCGATCCGAACATCACCGAATTCGCGACCTGGGTGCCCAAGCTGATCGAGCGTCTGAAGCAGGCGCCGGAACTGGCCGACGTCGCTACCGACCTGCAGGAAAACGGCCAGTCGGTCTATGTGGAAATCGACCGCGCCACCGCGTCGCGTTACGGCATCACGCCCGCCACCGTCGATAACGCGCTGTACGACGCATTCGGCCAGCGGATCGTCTCGACCATCTTCACGCAGTCGAACCAGTACCGCGTGATCCTCGAAGCGCAGCCGCAGGTGCAGCACTACACCGAGTCGTTGAACGCGATCTTCCTGCCCTCCTCCACCGCGTCGGGCGGCCAGGTGCCCCTGTCGTCGATTGCGAAGTTCGTCGAACAACCCGCGCCCTTGCTCGTCACCCACCTGAGCCAGTTCCCGGCCACCACGGTGTCGTTCAACCTTGCACCGGGTGCGTCGCTCGGCGCCGCGGTCAAGGCCATCAATCAGGCGGAGAAGGACATCGGCCTGCCGGCCTCGTTCCAGACCCGCTTCCAGGGTGCAGCGCTGGCGTTCCAGGCATCGCTGTCGAACGAACTGTTCCTGATCCTCGCCGCGATCGTCACGATGTATATCGTGCTCGGCGTGCTCTACGAGAGCTTCATTCACCCGATCACGATTCTCTCGACGCTGCCGTCGGCGGGCGTGGGCGCGTTGCTGGCGCTCCTGATCACCGGGCACGATCTCGACATCATCGGCATCATCGGCATCGTGCTGCTGATCGGTATTGTGAAGAAGAACGCGATCATGATGATCGACTTCGCGCTCGAAGCCGAACGCGACCAGGGCAAGCCGCCGCGCGAGGCGATTTACCAGGCGTGTCTGCTGCGCTTCAGGCCCATCCTGATGACCACCATGGCGGCGCTGCTCGGCGCGCTGCCGCTGATGCTCGGCACCGGCGCGGGTTCGGAATTGCGCCGCCCGCTCGGCATCGCGATTGCGGGCGGCCTGATCGTGAGCCAGTTGCTGACGCTGTTCACGACGCCGGTGATCTATCTGGCGTTCGATTCGGTGGCGCGGCGCGTGCGGGCGCGTTTTCACCGTGACGACCCGGGCCATGGTGTCCCGCCCCCGGCCACCGACGCGGGGAACTAGGCGATGAACCTGTCGCGTCCGTTTATTTCCCGGCCGGTTGCCACGACCCTGCTCGCCGTCGGCATTGCACTGTCCGGCGTGTTCGCCTTCACCAAGCTGCCGGTCGCGCCGCTGCCGCAGGTCGACTTCCCGACCATCTCGGTACAGGCCACGCTGCCGGGCGCCAGCCCCGAAACCGTGGCGACCAGCGTGGCGAGCCCGCTCGAGCGGCACCTCGGGTCGATCGCCGACGTCACCGAGATGACCTCGCAGAGCTCGGTCGGCTCGACGCGGATCACGCTGCAGTTCGGCCTGAACCGCGACATCGACGGCGCCGCGCGCGACGTGCAGGCCGCCATCAATGCCGCGCGCGCCGACCTGCCGGCGAGCCTGCGCAGCAATCCGACGTACCACAAGGTCAACCCGTCCGACGCGCCGATCCTGATTCTCGCGCTGACCTCGAACACGCTGACGGCCGGGCAACTGTACGACTCCGCGGCCACGGTGCTGCAGCAGTCGCTCTCGCAGGTGGATGGGATCGGCGAAGTCGACGTGAGCGGCTCGGCCAATCCGGCCGTGCGCGTCGAACTGGAGCCGCAGATGCTGTTTCACTACGGCATCGGCCTCGAGGACGTGCGCGCCGCGCTCGCCTCGGCCAACGCGAACAGCCCGAAAGGCTCGATCGAGTTCGGCGCGAACCATGTGCAGCTCTATACCAACGACCAGGCAAGCAAGGCGTCGCAGTACAAAGACCTGATCATCGCCTACCGCAACGGCGCGGCGGTGCATCTGTCGGACGTCGCGGAGATCGTCGACTCGGTGGAGGACCTGCGCAACCTCGGCCTTTACAACGGCAAGCGCTCGGTGCTGGTGATCCTGTACCGCCAGCCGGGCGCGAACATCATCGACACGGTCGACCGCGTCAAGGCGATGCTGCCGCAACTGAAGGCCTCCCTGCCGGCGGATGTCGAGGTGGTGCCGACGGTCGACCGCTCCACCACGATCCGCGCCTCGCTGAAGGACACCGAGCACACCCTGATGATCGCGGTGGCGCTGGTCGTGATGGTGGTCTTCCTGTTCCTGCGCAACTGGCGCGCAACGTTGATTCCGAGCGTGGCGGTGCCGATCTCGATCATCGGCACCTTCGCCGCCATGTACCTGATGGGTTTTTCGATCGACAACCTGTCGCTGATGGCGCTGACGATTGCGACCGGCTTCGTGGTCGACGACGCGATCGTGGTGCTCGAAAACATCTCGCGGCATATCGAGAACGGCGTACCGCGCATGAAGGCCGCGTTCCTCGGCGCCCGCGAAGTGGGCTTCACGGTGCTCTCGATCAGCATCTCGCTGGTGGCGGTGTTCCTGCCGATCCTGCTGATGGGCGGCATCGTCGGGCGGCTGTTCCGCGAATTTGCGCTGACGCTGTCGCTTGCGATCGGCGTGTCGCTGCTGGTCTCGCTGACGCTCACACCGATGATGTGCTCGCGCCTGCTCAACGAGCCGCACGAGCGCGCAGAAGAAGGACGCTTCGCGCGCTGGCTCGAACGCGGCTTCCAGTCGATGCAGCGCGGCTACGAGCACACGCTCGGCTGGTCGCTGCGGCATCCGCTGCTGATCCTGCTGGTGCTGATCGCGACCATCGGTGTGAACGTATGGCTGTACGTGATCATCCCGAAGGGCTTCTTTCCGCAGCAGGACACCGGGCGGATGGTCGGCGGCATCATGGCCGACCAGTCCACCTCCTTCCAGGCGATGAAGGGCAAGTTTGCCGAGATGATGAAAATCGTCGGCGAGAACCCGGCCGTGGACGGCGTCGTCGGCTTCACCGGCGGACGTCAGACCAACTCCGGCTTCATGTTCGTGCAGTTGAAGCCGAAGCCCGGCCGCCACGTCTCGGCTGACCAGGTGATCCAGCAACTGCGCGGACCGCTGTCGGACGTCGCCGGCGTGCGGACCTTCCTGCAGGCGGTGCAGGATATTCGCGTGGGCGGCCGGCAATCGAATGCGCAGTATCAGTTCACGCTGCTGGCCGACTCGACGACCGACCTGTACACGTGGGGTCCCAAACTGACGGAAGCGCTGCAGGCGCGGCCCGAACTGGCGGACGTGAATTCCGACCAGCAACAGGGCGGCCTGGAATCGATGGTGACGATCGACCGTGCGAGCGCGGCACGCCTGAACATCGAGCCGGCGCAGATCGACAACACGCTGTACGACGCATTTGGCCAGCGCCAGGTATCGACGATTTACAACCCGCTGAACCAGTACCACGTGGTGATGGAAGTGGCGCCGAAATACTGGCAAAGCCCGGACATGCTGACGCAGATTTACGTCAGCACGTCGGGGGGCAGCGCGAGCGGCTCGCAGACCACCAACGCGACGGCGGGCACGGTGACCGCGCCGGTGGCGAACACCAGCAGCACTAGCGCGAGCAGCGGCGGCACGGCCGGCACGACGGCCTCGAGCGCGGCGGCCATCGCCTCGGACTCGGCGCGCAACCTGGCGATCAATTCGCTTGCGGCGAGCGGCAAGTCGAGCGCG
Organism: Paraburkholderia sp. SSBN10T; assembly: GCF_056619545.1. Taxonomy (NCBI): domain Bacteria; kingdom Pseudomonadati; phylum Pseudomonadota; class Betaproteobacteria; order Burkholderiales; family Burkholderiaceae; genus Paraburkholderia; species Paraburkholderia sp. SSBN10T. The sequence continues at coordinate 35,679 of NZ_JBWQQI010000024.1, read as the reverse complement.
TCGTCGGGGGCGGCGGTGTCGACCTCGAAGGAGACGATGATTCCGCTGTCGGCGATAGCGAGCTTCGGGCCGGGCAATACGCCGTTGTCGGTGAATCACCAGAGCCAGTTCGTGGCGTCGACGATCTCGTTCAACCTGCCGCCCGGCAAGTCGTTGTCGGACGCGACGAAGGCGATTTACGACACGATGGCGGAGATCGGCATGCCGGCGACGATTCACGGCAGCTTCCAGGGGACGGCACAGGCGTTTCAGCAGTCGCTGTCGGACATGCCGATATTGATTCTAGCCGCGTTGGCGGCGGTGTATATCGTGCTGGGGATACTGTATGAGAGCTATATCCACCCGTTGACGATTTTGTCGACGCTGCCTTCGGCGGGGGTGGGGGCTTTGCTGGCGCTGCTGCTGTTTCAAACCGAGTTCAGCATCATTGCGTTGATTGCGGTGATTCTTTTGATTGGCATCGTCAAGAAAAACGCGATCATGATGATTGATTTTGCTATTGAGGCTTCGCGGCAGGGGATGTCATCTTATGATGCGATTCATCAGGCTTGTTTGTTGCGGTTTCGGCCGATCATGATGACTACTTGCGCGGCGTTGCTTGGGGCTTTGCCGTTGGCGTTCGGGAATGGGGATGGGGCTGAGCTGCGGGCTCCTTTGGGGATCGCTATTGTCGGTGGGCTTATTGTTAGTCAGATGCTCACGCTCTATACCACGCCTGTGGTTTATCTTTATATGGATCGGATTCGGGTTCGGTGGGAGGCGCGGCGGGGGCGCGCGGGGGCCGTTCAGGGGAATAGTTAGTGTTTTTTGCCTGCGCGGCGCTTTGGTGGTTGTTCTTGTGGTGTTGGCCTTTCCTTGCTTTCTTATTGGTCTATTGGCGTTGCCCCTGTGCGGGGCGGCACCTACTTTTCTTTGCCGCCGCAAAGAAAAGTAGGCAAAAGAAAGCGGGCTCACAACCGCCAGCCCGTAGGTGTCCACCACTTAAACCACCACGAAGTGGTCCGCACGAAGACCTGCCCTCGCACCACCCGCGTTAGTGACACAGGGCTCATCCACCCCACTCCGCACTATGTGCGTCGCGGATGGGTCTGCTTGGGAAGGCGGGTCTGCCAGGGTTTGCGGCAAACGGCCCGGCCGCGCAGCGGCACCAGGAACAATGGGATGGACTCCGCCTCACCCGGCTAGCGCACGACGCATGAGCAATTGCGCAACGCGCAATTGGCGATGTGCCCGGCACGCCGCCGATGCCAGCGCACCGATAGCGGGCAAGCCAGAGATAGTTAGAATACCGATGGAGTGTACAGAAGAGGTTATGCCCGACGGCGGGGCGCGCAGCGCAACGCCGGAACGGATGACGGCCTTGTCACTAACGCGTTCGGTGCAAGGGCCGGTCTTCGTGCGGACCATTCCGTGAAGGCCTACGTGGTGGACACCTACGGGCTAGCGGTTGTCAGCCCGCTTTCTTTTGCCTACTTTTCTTTGCGGCGGCAAAGAAAAGTAGGTGCCGCCCCGCACAGGGGCAACGCTAATAGACCGATAACAAAACAAGGAAAGGCCAACAAACCAGGAACAACCACCAAAGCGCCGCGCAGGCAAAAAAAATCAAAGCCTCTGCTCTATGGCCAACCCAAAAACCCGCTTCCACTGCCTGGCCTGCCGCCCATCCCGCATGGGCAAATTCCACCGCGGACACCTGGCATCCCGCACCTTAAGCACAAGCTGCCATTGATCCCCAATCTGCTCGACATCAGCCCCTTGCAGATCTGCAAAAATATACTCCCCCTGCAAGCCCTCAAGCCGCACCGAACATAACCGCTTCCCGGCGGCCAACCGGACCCCACCCCATTGGCCCGTCAACTCGTGCGTCCAATCGCCATCGCGAATATTCGCTGCTACTTCCCGCCGGCGGCGCAGCCAATAAACCACAGCAGCCACCACCAAACCCGCCGCAACAACCGCCACCCCAATGGCAACGCCAAGCCCAAAATGCGCCGACAAAGCTTCAAACGACCACACCGCGCCATAAATCAACGCGACCAGCACCGCCAGCAAAACAACGATAGGCATCTCGAACCACCCCGCAAAACAAACCGGCCATCAGCGTAGCACGGTGCCCCCGCGGAAAAGGCAGCAAGAACCCATTGCGTTATACGACAAGCAGGATGCTCATCGCGGCAGCAAAAAAAGCGCAAGGCAGCCATCAAGCCGCCCGCATGGCAAAACCACCCCTTACTGCGCCTTATGCGTCGCCGCCCATTGCTTCACCGCCTCCAGCGTATTCTCGACATGCTTATCCGGCGACAGGCTCGTGTATTCATAAATGATCTTGCCATCCGGCGCAATCACATACGACACCCGATTCGCCATCGAGTTATGCATCGGCATCCCCGCGTCGTACGCGCCAATCACCTTGGCATCCGCATCAGCCGCCACGGGGAACTTGCTGCGGCATTCGCTTACCGAAAATTTCGTCAACGTCTCGATGTTGTCGTGCGAGACGCCAATCACGGTCGCGCCGTACTTCTTGTATTCGTCGACGGCATCCGCGAATTCGTGCGCCTCGATCGTGCAGCCCTTCGTGAAAGCGGCCGGGTAGAAATACAGCACCACCGGCCCCTTCTTCAACGCGTCAGCCAGCGTGTACGTGTAGGTCTTGCCGCCCAGCGAAGCCTGCGTCGTGAAATCCGGCGCCGTGTCACCCGGCTTGAGCGTCGCCGACGCCGTCAGCGAATGCAGCGCAAACCCCGCCGACAATGCAACAGCCGCCAATACCGGCATGAACTTTCGTTTCATCTCGAACCCCTTCAAGCGTTGACGCACGTGGTCCGTGCATTGAATAACGTCACACCGTGCCCGGCCCCGCCTAGGGCGTCAAGGCACGACTCATCCGCTATTGGATCACGTCCCGGCAAAGCACGCTGAAAGACCTGCCGCGCATCGACGGCGTCTATTCCATCCCCGCGTGGGCGCCGAACCACGCCGCCGCCGACAGATTCAGCTCCGCCAGCACCGCCGGCGTCAGCGCCGCAAAGGCATCCTGCGCGTCGGCGTCGGCCGCGATCGCGGTACCGTCGATGCCCTGCTCCGCGCCCCGGTCGGCGGCTTCCGCGATGCGCAGCAGCGTGCCGAGCGCGCCGCTATGCTCGACGATCGCATCGCGGATCAGCGGCGCGAGACCCAGCTTGTCGAGCGTCTCGGCAGGCGTCGTGCCGAGCACCACATGCACCAGCGAAAAGATCCCGGTCATGAACGCGGCATCCGCGAAGTCCTCGTCGGACGGACGCAGCCATTGTGCCGCCAGTTCCATGAAGCGTGAGCGCGTGCCGGCCAGTTGCACCAGCGGGTCGGAGCGCCACGGCAGATCGCCGCCGTCGGCATACAGCAGCAGTTGCGCCCAGCGCGCAATCTGCCGCGTGCCGGTGGCGATGATCGCCTCGCGCAGCGAAGCGATATTGCGGCCGAGGCCAAACGCGCTCGAATTGACGAGGCGTAGCAACTGCACCACGAGGTTCGGGTTGAGTTTCAACTCGGCCTCGAGTTCGACGATGCCGGCATCGCGCGCCAGCAGCGCGAGCAGTCGCAGCAGCGCCGGGCGCGACGAGCGGTTGCGCGGCGCCGTCAGCACCTGCGGCCGGGCGAAGAAGTATCCCTGGAACAGGTGGAAGCCGAGGTTGCGGGCCAGCGCGAAGTCTTCGCGCGTCTCGACCTTCTCGGCGATCAGGGTCTTGCCCTCGGCCAGCACCGCCGCCGCCAGCTTCGGCAGCGCGGCGCGGGGCGTGAGAAGAAAGTCGATCTTGACGATGTCGGTATGCGGCAACACCGTGCGCAATCCTTCGCTCAGCTCGCTCACGTCGTCGAGCGCCACCTGAAAGCCGGCGCGGCGCAGTTCGCCCAGCCGGCGCACCAGTTGCGCGTCGAAGGCGACGGTCTCGAGAATCTCGAGCACAAAACGGTCGGGCGACATCAGATGGACTATGTCGTCGAACAACAGCTCGCGGCCGATGTTCACATAGCCACGATGGTTGCCGAGCACGGCGGAAACGCCGATGCCGCCGATCGTGCGGGCCACGACCTGGGCGGTCGCCTGGGCGTCGTCGCTGACTTCGGCATAATTGTGCGCCCCCGCCCGGAACAGCAGCTCGTAAGCGTTCAACGCGCCATTGCGATCGAGAATCGGCTGGCGGCCCAGATAGACAAAGGGCGCCTCCGCCGCCGCAGCGGTCTCGGCGGGCTGTGTTAGCACCTCGACGTGCCTGGGCTTGGCCCTGACAGAGAACGGTTCAGACATGGCTCATCGGTGCATGAATTCGGAAAACTGAGCAGCGGACGCCAATTCCCGCGTCCGCTGCGAGCGTCGGGCTTGCTCCTGCTTACTTCCGATAACGGACAGTAATCCGCGCCACTTTAACCGAATCCGCCGCACATCGCTAAACCTGCGGGAAGCGGGCATCATTACCATCAATTTTTGCAGCGGCCGCTAAAGATTTCGGCGCGCGAGTCGATATCTTGTTCTGATGGGCGGCTTAATACCTCTCGACGACCCGCGCCGGACAGGCCGGAGCGAGCCGTGCCGCCTGCAGACGAAAAACCGGTTGCCAGCGAGAAACATGGAAGCGAACAGGATCACCGCGCCCCGCCGGGGCTCCTTGCGCACGGTCATCGACCGCGTCCGTGCGTTCGGCCGGCGCGCGGACGGCTTACCCCAACCGGGCGCCAGCCGCTCGCCCCTCGAGCAGGCCGTCGGTGCGGTCGACCTGCTCGCCCACGTGGACCGGGAGCTACGCTTCCTGTACGTGTCCGAGGCAAGCCTGCGCTTTATCGGCTACCACCGCGAATACTTACAAACCATTACCTTGCACGACCTCGTCGCGCCCGCCGACGCCGCCCAGCTCGACACGCTGCTGGCCCGCGCCTCGGCCACCGGCGGCATCGAAAAAGCCACGCTCAGCCTGATCAAGTCGCTCACCTATCCGGTCACGGTGGAGTTGCGCGTGGTGCGCAGCAGCCACAACGGCATCGACGGCTTCGCGATTGCCGGCTTCGACGTGTCGGCCTGGCGCGCCACCGAAGAGCGCCTGACGCACGCCTTGCATCACGACCGCCTGACCGGTCTTGCGAATCAGTCCGCACTGCTCTCGGCGCTGCTCGACGCCCAGCAGCAGGCCGACGCGCACGGCACGCCGGCCGCCCTGCTGCTGCTCGATATCGACGACTATCAGCGCGTGAATCGCGCACTCGGCTACGACGCAGGCGACGACATGCTGCGCGACACGGCGCGGCGCCTGTCCAACACCGCCACCCAGGGCGAGCAGATCGCCCGGGTCGCGAGCGACGAATTCGCCATCCTCGTGCCGGCCGCGGCCACCCGCACCGACGCCGTGGCCGCCGCCGAGGCGCTGGCGCGGCGCCTGCTTACCGCGATCCAGCAGCCGTATGTCTTCAACGGCCAGCAGGTGCACCTGTCGGCGAGCATCGGCATTGCGCTGTACCCGGATGTGCGGCACGCCAACGACACCGCGGCGCGCGACAACCATCTGCTGCGCTGGGCCGACCACGCGCTGCTGCAAGCCAAGGCCGCCGGCGGCAACACGCTCGCCTTCTATGTACCGGACGACGACCCGGCCGACGCCGAACGCCTGAAACTCGAGGCCGACCTCTACGACGGCGTGCGCAACGGCGAGTTCTCGCTGCACTTCCAGCCGATCACCAGCAGCCAGAGCCACGGCGTGGTGGGCGTCGAAGCGCTGATCCGCTGGCTGCATCCGGTGCATGGCCTGGTGCCGCCGTCGATGTTCATCCCGCTCGCCGAATCGGTCGGGCTCATCAACTTCCTTGGCAACTGGGTGCTCAAGGTTGCCTGCATGCAGTTGATCCAGTGGGATTCGCGCGGCATCAGGATGCAGTACGTGGCGGTCAACGTCTCGCCACAGCAGTTCCGCGACCCGCGCTTCAAGGACAGCGTGCGCGAGGCCATCGAGCTGACCGGGATCGACCCGCGCCGCCTGGTATTTGAGATCACCGAAAGCCTGCTGATGCACGACCCGGCGCACGCCAAGGGACTGCTCGAAGAACTGACCGCGATGGGCATCCGCTTTGCGGTCGACGACTTCGGCACCGGCTACTCGAGTCTGGCATATCTGCAACGTTTTCCCCTTGCCAAACTCAAGATCGACCGGAGTTTCGTCGAGAATCTGCTAACCTCCCGGAACGATCAGGCAATCGTTAGCGCGGTAGTGGGTCTCGCGCAGACGCTTGACCTGGAACTGGTCGCAGAAGGCGTGGAAACCGAGGAACAACGCACGCTGCTGACCGAGATGGGATGTGATCACATTCAGGGTTGGCTCGTCTGCAAGGCGTTGCCATCCGAGGAACTAGCGCAGCGTTTCGAGGCGCGCACCCTGCACCTGCACGAGCCGGCCTGATGCGGGCCCGGCAGAACAGGCGCACGCGCATCGAACACCGGCTTGCTACCGGTCTGCCACTCACTGGAATACGTATGGCTTTAGCGGGAATCACATGGTAAAGGCAGCGGTGCTCGACAGGCTCTGGTCTCGAATGAGCGAGCGCGGCGATTTCCCCATGCTGTCGCAGTCGCTGCGCACAACCATGGCTGCAATGAACAACGACGACCTCGACTTCTCGGGTCTCGTGCAGGTCGTGCTGTCGGATTTCGCACTGACCCAGAAGGTGCTGCGCCTCGCCAATTCGGCGATGTACATGGCCTTCGGCGGCAATATCACCACCGTGTCGCGCGCCCTGATGGTGCTGGGCATGGACGCGGTCGGTCACCTCGTGGTCGGCCTGAAGATCGTCGACCACTTCCATCACAGCGTGCCGCGCCGCATCGACGCGAAACTCGAGCTGAACCGCACCTTGCTGTCCGGCTGCGTGGCGCGCAAGCTGACGGAGCGCGGCGATCTGCGCGCCGGCGAAGAGGCGGTGGTCTGCACGCTGATGCGCCAGATCGGCAAGCTGCTGGTGGTGTTCTATCTCGACGCCGAATGGGATCAGATCCGCCGCCAGATCGAAACCAACGTCGATGAAGCCGAAGCCTGCAGCGCCGTGCTCGGCGTGACCTTCGACGAGATCGGCGCCGAAGCCGCGGTGCGCTGGCGCCTGCCGGACATGATCCGCGCCGGCATGGGCGAGTTCGATCCGCTCGCCACCGACGAGCCGCGCCAGGTGCAGTGGCTGCGCGCCATCACTAATTACTCGACCGACGTCGCCAGCGTCCTGACCACGCCGAACATGCCGGACTGGCAGCGCGAAGCCCGCATCGCCGAGCTCGCACACCGCTACGGCCGGGCGCTGAACACCGACCCCGACGTGCTGATGGACATGAGCGTGGCGCTCGCCCGCGAAGAAGACGGCGAAGGCGTGATGCGCGAGATCGTCGAACTGCGCGCCAACGCCGATGCGATCGCCCGCGAAGCGCTCGCCCCCGAGGCGCGGATCGGCGCAGGGGTCGAGGACCTGAAAGCGCTGCAAACGGGCAGCGCGCTCGGCCCGGCGCTGGCGCTGGCTTCCGAAACGGTCCACGCGGGACTCGGCTTTGCCCGCACCGTCATGTTCGTGCGCCACAGCAGCGGCATGTTCAAGGCGCGCATGGGCTTCGGCCCGAACATCGAAGCCGCCCTGCCCGGCCTGTCGTTCAACACCGCGTTCGAGCCCGACGTGTTTCATCTCGCGATTGCGAATTCGGTGGGCATCTTTATAGAAAATGCGCGCGACCCAAAGATGGTGGCGCGGCTGCCCGAATGGTTCCGGCGCAGCTTCGCCGATACCCGCTCGTTCGTGCTGCTGCCGGTGGTCGGCGAGAATCAGTCGACTGTCGCACTGCTGTATGGCGACTGGTGCCAAGCCGACGAAGCGCGGCGCATTTCGCAAGGCGAGATGGCGGTCCTGAATGAACTGGCGCGGGAGTTAGGGCGTTTTTTTTCCCAAGCGCCGATGCGGGAGATGGAAATGCTGTGAAGGGGTAAGCAGTCCGGCGTCCCGCCGGGCTGCCACGCCGCGCAGAAGGATGGCGCGGCCCCCTCACCGGCCGCTCGAGCCTAGTCCTCGATGCGCTCCAACCCTTTCGCTTCGGCGCTGCGATCCGCCACCCCGGCCCATGCCGCTGCCGCCAGTCCGAGTTCCGCCACCTCGCCGACCGTGAGCGGCGCAAGCTGCGCACAGGCGGCTTCGATTTCCGTCCATGCGGCGCGCTCGAGCGCATCGACCGCCGACAACAGCAGGCCCAGCACGCCTTCACGGTGCAAGATCGCCGCCTGAATCGGCTTCGACAAGGTCAGCACGTTGAGCGTGTTTTCCAGCGAACCGCCGAACACCGCATCCACGAACGAAAACACGCCGGTCAGAAACGCCGCGTCGGCCTCGTCGCGGCCCGCTTCCGGCAAGCGCAGCACCGCCAGTTCCATGAAGCGCGCGCGGGCGGCGGCAAGTTGCAGCAAGGGGTCGTCTTCGAGCGCCACCTTACGGCCATCCGCGTAGAGAAGCAGTTGCGTCCAGCGGGCGATCCGGTTGGTGCCGGTCGCGTTGATCGCCTCGCGCAGCGTCGTCACCTTGTGGCCGACGGCGAGACCGCTCGAATTCGCCAGCTTCATCAGGTGCATCACCAGCACCGGGTTTAGCTTCAGCTCCGCTTCGAGCTGGGCGACCGTCGGGTCGCCTGCCAGCAATTGCAGCAGGTTCAACAAGGCATGGCGCGGCGCGCTCACCCGCCGCAGGGTCGTGGTATGGGCGCGGGCAAAGTAATAGCCCTGAAATTTGTCGAAGCCGAGGTTCTGCGCGGTATCGAAATCCTCCTGCGTGTCGATGCCCGCGGCGATCAACAGTTTGCCCGCCGATTTGAGCACAGTGGCCAGCTTCGGCAACAGGACGCGCGAGATCTGCGGAAAATCGATCTTCACACCCTCGGCGTACGGCAGCAGATGTGCAAAGGTGTCGTTGGGCACGACCACGGCGTCGAGCACGAAGCGGTAGCGCCGCGCGTGCAGCACGACGATGCGCGCAATCAGCGCCTCGTCCACTTCGATATCCGGCTGGAGCTCGAACATGAAGCGTTCGGCCGGCACTAGTTCGAGCGCCTCGTCGAACAGCATTTCGCGGCTGACGTCCAGATAACCCGGGTGGCCAGCGAGCGCGCCGCGCACTCCCGGCTGCATCAAGGCCTGGACGAGGGTCTGCGTGAAAGTCGGGACAAGCTGCGCGCGTGGTCGAGCGCCCTCGGCATCCGCAGCTTCGGGGGCCGCATGCGCCTCTGTAGCGCTAGCGCCCGTGGCCCGATCGGCTGGATCGGCCGGCGCTTTGTCGACACAATGAAGCTTGAGTTCGAAACCGCATAGCATGCCGTCGCGATTGAGGATCGGCTGGCGGGCAAAACAGGCCTTGACTGATGCGCTGTCGGTCTGGCCCGGTTCCTCGCTGGCCCGGCTCGGATCGTCGACTTCGATGCTGGTCATTCCACTCCCCCGATAAGCGCCCTGGCGCTTCCTGCTGTTTTCTGGTTCTGGCATGGCGCACGATCGGGCCCGAAATCGAGCTGTGAGCGCCGCGTGGCGCCGCTTTGCGAGCGCTTAACAATTTTATCGCAGGCCGCCCGGCTCCGGCGTGACAAGCCGCCATTTTCAGAAAATATTCAATTCTCAATTCGACAATGCCAGCAGGCGCCGAATCGACGATACTCTTGTGCAATGCAGAAGCGTTCCAACCCGCGTTTAACCACCAAGGAAAACCATGGACGTCAAAAGCGTGCTGTCTAATGCCTTCGCCATGCCGATTACGAGCCCGGCATTCCCCATCGGTCCCTACCGGTTCATCAACCGCGAATTTCTGATCATCACCTACCGCACCGACCCGGACAAATTGCGCGCCGTGGTGCCCGAACCGCTGGAAGTCGGCGAGCCGCTCGTGCACTACGAGTTCATCCGCATGCCGGATTCGACCGGGTTCGGCGACTACACGGAAAGTGGCCAGGTGATTCCGGTGTCCTATAACGGCGTAGCCGGCGGCTACACGCTGGCGATGTATCTCGACGACCATCCGCCGATCGCCGGCGGCCGCGAGCTGTGGGGCTTTCCGAAGAAGCTGGCCAAGCCGGTGCTGGAAGTGCATACCGATACGCTCGTCGGCACGCTCGACTACGGCCCGGTGCGCATCGCCACCGGCACGATGGGCTACAAGCATCGCCAGCTCGATCTGGCGCAGCAGAAAAAGCGCCTCGAAGCGCCGAACTTCCTGCTGAAGGTCGTGCCGCACGTCGACGGTTCCGCGCGGGTCTGCGAACTGGTGCGCTATGCCCTGCAGGATATCGATCTGAAGGGGGCGTGGACCGGCCCCGCTTCGCTGCAGCTTGCACCGCACGCGCTCGCGCCGGTGGCCGAGCTGCCGGTGCTGGAGATTGTCGAGGCGCGCCATCTGCTGGCGGACCTGACGCTCGGTCTCGGCGAAGTGGTGTTCGACTACATGAAGTAGTCCCGGCCGCAGGTTTGCGGCGTTCTTAACCGCATCAGCAACAACGGCCGCGCGTGCGGCCGTTGTGCTGTGGGCGGATGCCGGTACGGCTTACTTCAGGACGACCTTGACGTCGAAGTATTTGGCCGCAAAGCGGTCAATCGTACCGTCGGCCTTCAGTTCCTTGAGCGCCTGGTTGAGCGCGTCCTTGAGCTGCTTGTCGCCCTTGCGGATGCCGAAGCCCACGCCGCCGCCCAGCAGCTTCGCGTCGCTGACCGGCGGGCCCGCGAACTCGAAGCCCGCGCCTTGCGGACGGGTCAGGAAACCCTTCGATGCCGCTTCAGCGTCCTGGAACGCGGCGTCGAGGCGGCCCGACGACAGGTCGGCGTAGATCTGGTCCTGGGTCTGATACGGCACGACGTCGACGCCGGCCGGCGCCCACACGGCCTTTGCGTAGGTCTCCTGAATCGTGCCCTGCAGCACGCCGACATGCTTGCTCTTCAGCGACGCGGCGGTAGGCAGCAGGCCGCTGCCCTTCTTCGCGATCATCTGGTTGGGGATGGTGTAGATCGGATCCGTAAAGTCGATCGCCTGACGACGCTGCTCGGTGATCGTCATGTCCGAGTTGATCGCGTTGAACTTACGCGCCTCGAGTGCCGGGATCAGGCCGTCGAACGAGTTTTCGACCCATACGCACTTCGCCTTCAGTTTGGCGCACACCGCATTGCCGATATCGATGTCGAAACCCTGCAGATCGCCGGCCGGCGACTTCGATTCGAACGGAGCATACGACGCTTCGACGCCAAAGCGGATTTCCTTGATGTCGGCTGCCGACGCGTTGCCCGCTGCTGCAGTTGCCGACGCAAAAACTGCGAGCGCGGCCATGTTTCGCCAATTCATTTTCATTCGGAGTCTTCCTCTACTGGTATGGAATCAAACAGAGCTTGAAGCTGCGCTGCATGATTGCTGCGCCAAAAATGCGCTTCAAACTCACGCGGCCGGGATGCTGCGACGCACCAGCCGCGAGGGCGCGATTGTACAGGGTGAGCGGGCCGCGGCTGCGGGGATGGGGGAATGGAGGGGCTCGCGCGAGGGGCGCGGCACGTCCGGAAAATCTGTAACTTCGTGTCGCGAATAAACAAGCCAGTCACGCTCTGAATGCGACAGAACATGGATCTGTGGCGAGTCCAATCGAACGCTTGTGATCTATTTTGACAACTCGCTTCTCGTACCAGGTTAGCTTTTCCGCCAGCATCATTTTCTGCGAGGAGCACCATGGGAACAGAAATAAAAACCGACGCATGGCACCGGTACAGGTTTTACCGGAATTCAGCCCGTGGCGACCTTAACAGGAAACAACATGCAAACGTTCCATGACTGGTTTTTGATCGCGGTATCGGCAGAGCCAACCGGAGAGCGAGTGATCGTCGAAATGCTCAACGACAACAAGCTCGACCGTGCGACGTTGGTGTTCGACGGCGCACCCCGCTGCCTGGTCAATGGCTTCGCGGCTCAGAACATCGTGTATGAAATGACAGTGATCGACGATTTCAGTTCGACCGAGTACCAATCCGCCATAGAGGCGCTTGAGGAAGCGCACCCTTGGGGACGAGACTGGCCCAAGCGAAAGATCGCCTGCGTGACCAGTTCGCTTGGCGCAGAAATGCTGGTCGAATATGAAAGTCTGCGTATCACGTACGGAAAAATCGAGGCAACGTAGCGAACGCGAGGAATCAATCCAGCGCCGCCAGCGTTTCCTGCGTCGTCTCGACCACCAGCAAACCGGCGCGCAAACCTGGCTTCACAGTGGGATTCGGGAACACGATGCGCTCTTCCACGTGACGCACCGTATAACGATAGTCGCCATCACGCGCCAACAAGGTGTCCCGTTCGAACGGCGTGAAGTTCGGCACATCTGCCGCAACCAGCAGTTCAAACGCGTCGCTTTGCTTCGTGATCTGGTCGATCACGGTGAACACACGCGGCAACGGCGCATCGGCAGCGCCTTCGACACCCGCCAGCAGATGCCGCAGCGCCTTGTCGGCGCCGGCGAAACGCGCGAGGTCGTTCTGGCCGAACGGCTGCACTTTGCCGAGTTCAAGCGTGCATGCCTCGGCGCCGCACATCTGCGCAGTGAAATGCGAATACGTTACGCCCTTCGTGGTATGCAACAGCACCGCGGAAATCGTCGCATCGCGCAGCCATTCGAACATCGCACGCGAGAGCGGCGCACCGGTGTGCGGCAACAGCGCGAACTGCTCGAAGACAGACGCGCGGATCGCCGTATGCATGTCGATGTGCCAGCGTGCGTGAGGCGTATCCGGTGCAGCGGCGAAGAACTGCACCGCCGCGCGCTCCAATGCAGCGGCGCGCGGCGCTTCGTGACTCTGCGGCACTTGAGCGTGCCGGCCGCTAAAGAGGCGATTCAGGTCGTCGTCGAGATAGCGGCAACCGGCGCGCATCGCGTCGACGTTGCCGAGAATGACCAGCAGACGGCACGTCAGCGCAGCACGCCCTTGCGCGATATCGCGCACCAGCAGCGAGAGCAATTCGATCGGCGCCGTCTCGTCGCCATGCACGCCCGCGGAAGCCAGCACGCTGCGCACATCAGAAGAAGCCGCGGCGGGTTCGAGTTGCAGGATGCCTTCGTCGAGCCACGCCCAGCGCACGCCGTTGGCGCAGACGCCCTGCCGATCGGCCGCTGAAGGACGCGCGCCCTTCAGCGTATAGCCGAGAAAATCGCCGAGCAGCGCCTCGCTCACGCCCTGCTCAGCGCTGGAAGTCATACAGCGAACCCAGACCGAGAATCTGCGTCAGTTCGTCGAGCGCCGTGCGCGATTCGCGCAACAGGCTCGGATCGGTCAAATCAGCCGGAGCGAGCCGGTCGCGATAATGCTTTTCGATCCACGCATCGAGACGCCCGAACAGCGTGTCGTCGATCCACACGCCCGGTGTCACGGCCGCGCGTTCCGCCTCGTTCAACACCACCCGCAGGCGCAGGCAAGCCGGGCCGCCGCCGTTCTTCATGCTCTCGCGCAGGTCGAACACCAGCACGTCGTCGATCGGGCCGCTATGCGAAGTCAGTCCATCCAGATAGGCGGCCACGCGCTCGTTCTCGCGGCATTCCTGCGGCACCACCAGCACCTGCTTGCCGTCCGGGCGCGTCAGCAACTGGCTGTTGAACAGATACGAGGTCACGGCGTCGGACACGCTCACTTGCGCGTCCGGCACTTCGATCACGTCGAACTTCGCATCGAGCTTACCGAGCTTGGCGCGCAGATCGTCGTACACCGCTTTCTGCTCGACAAACGCGAGTTCATGGCAAAACAGCGTGCTGCGATTGCCGACCGCGATCACGTCGTTGTGGAACACGCCCGCGTCGATCACATCGGGATTCTGCTGTGCATAGACGGTGGCCGCTTCGGCCAAGCCATGACGGTGCGCGACCGCACGGCTCGCCTCGAAGGTCTGCCGTGCCGGATAGCGCTTCGGCTCCGCTCCGCGGCGATATTCGCTGCGTCCGTAGACGAAGAATTCGACGCCGCGTGCGCCATATTCCGCGCAGAAACGCGTGTGATTCGCCGCGCCTTCGTCGCCGAGCGCCGGCGTGCCGGGCAGCGCTTCATGCACCGCGAAACGGTCCTGCTCCGCAAAGATGGCGCGCAGCGTGCGGCGTGTCGATTCATGCTCGATGGCGCGGTGCAGCTTGCTGCACAGATTGGCCGGCGTGAAATGCACGCGGCCGTCGTGCGTATCCGCGGACGGGCTCACGGTGGCGGCATTCGCGGTCCACATCGCCGAGGCGGAACTTGCCGCGGCCAGCAACTCGGGCGCGTCCTTCGCCACGCGTGCGATGACCGTCGCGTCGTCGCCGGAAAAACCGAGTTCGCGCAACAGCCGCATCGACGGCCGCTCCTGCGGCGGCAGCACGCCTTGATGAAAGCCGAGGTCGGCCAGTTGCTTCATCTTGCGCAGGCCCTGTTTGGCAGCGGCCTTCGGATTGGCGACGGACTTCTCGTTGTTCTGCGACGCGACGTTGCCGAACGACAAGCCGGCGTAGTTGTGCGTCGGGCCGACGAGCCCGTCGAAATTGGCTTCAGTGGCTTGCATCGTCGATCCTCAGAAATGAAGGCCCGGCGACACGCTCGCGGGCATTTGCAGTTGCGCGCTTTCGACGGAGGCCATCGGATAGGCGCAGTAGTCGGCAGCGTAATACGCGCTCGGACGGTTGTTGCCCGAACGTCCTGTGCCGCCGAACGGCGCCGCGGACGAGGCGCCATTGGTCGGCCGGTTCCAGTTGACGATGCCGGCGCGTATCGAGCGCTGGAAATGCGTCCACAGGGTTTCGTCGTCGGCCAGCAGTCCGGCGGACAAACCGAATTCCGTATCGTTGGCACGCTCGATCGCGTCGTCGAAGTTCGCATAACGAACGATCTGCGCGAGCGGGCCGAAGTGCTCTTCGTCGGGCAGATCCTGCACGCCGGTCACATCGAGAAGCGCCGGCGTGACGAAACCGAGTTGCGGGTCGCGCTGCTCCATCGTCAGCAAGGATCTGGCGCCGGCTTCGAGCAGCTGCGCTTGTGCCGCGACCAGACGCTGCGCGGCGCGCGCCGAGATCACCGCGCCCATGAACGGCTGCGGCTCGGCGTTGTATTCGCCTACCGCGATGCGCGAGGTCACCTCGGTCAGACGTTCGATAAAGCGGTCGCCGAATGCGTCGTTCGGCACGAAGATGCGCCGCGCGCAGGTGCAGCGCTGCCCCGCCGAGAGGAACGCCGATTGAATCGTGTGATGCACCGCTGCATCGAGATCCGCCACGGGGCCGATGACAAGCGGATTGTTGCCGCCCATCTCCAGCGCCAGCACGATCTCCGGACGGCCGCCGAACTGCTTGTGCAGCAGCGTGCCCGTATCCGAGCTGCCGGTGAAGAACAGACCGTCGATCTGGCGATGATTGGCCAGCGCAATGCCGGTGTCCTTCTCGCCTTGCACGAGATTCAGCACGCCGGCCGGCAAGCCGGCTTCGCGCCACACTTCGACGGTCGCACGGGCGACGCCCGGCGCGAGTTCGGACGGCTTGAACACCACCGCGTTGCCGGCAATCAGCGCCGGTACGATATGCCCGTTCGGCAAATGACCCGGGAAGTTATACGGCCCGAAGACCGCGACCACACCGTGCGGGCGATGCCGCAGCACAGCGGTGCCGTCGGCCATCGCCGCGCGCTTTTCACCGGTGCGTTCGTTGTAGGCCTGGATCGAGATCTCGACCTTGGCCGCCATCGACGCGACTTCCGTGCGGGCTTCCCAAAGCGGCTTGCCGGTTTCGCGGCCAATCGCTTCGGCGAGTGCTTCCTTGCGCTCGGTCAGCAAAGCCGCGAAGCGGCGCACGATGGCGCAGCGCTCATCGAGGCTCAACGCCGACCACATCGCAAACGCACGGCGCGCGCTGCGCACGGCGCGATCCACATCGTCAGCCGAGGCGCTATGGCCTTCCCATACCGTCGCACCCGTTCCCGGATTGCGCGAAGCGAAAACGTGTCCTGTGCCGGCGGCCCATTCGCCGTCGATGAAAAGCTCGGTCATGATCATCCTTGTTTGTGTTTCAGCGGCAGCACCCGCACCGGCTCGCCGGCCTTCACGTCGAGTGCCGCGGCTTCTTCGGCCGTCAGACGGAAGACGCCGTCCTGCGGCACGCCCGCCGCCACGCCGACGCGGAAATCGCCCAGCGAGGTATTCGACACCAGCGACTTCGGCCCATCCTGCGGCGCGGGCGCAGCGCCTGGCGAAACGATTTCGACCGGCACCACCACGCTCTCGCGCACCGTGCGCAAGTCGGCGATATGGCATTCGAGCACCGGACCCGCATCGAAAATATCGACGTGGTTCTCGTAGCGCAGCCCTTCGGATTCGAGCATGCGGCGCGCCGGAATCGTGTCGTTATGGGTGAGGCCGACGCAATCCTGCGCCTCCTGCGGCAACAGTTCGACGTACACCGGGTAGCGCGGCATCAGCTCGGCGAGAAACGCCTTGCGGCCGTGCGAGCTCAGATAGTCCGCGGCATTGAAATCGATCTGGTAGAAGTGCGAACCCACCGCGCGCCAGAACGGCGATGTGCCGTCCGCATCGAAGTGGCCGCGCAACTCGGCACACAGGCGCTGTGGGAAGCGTTCGCGGAACTGCGCGAGAAACATGAAGCGCGAGCGCGACAGCAGGCCGCCCACCCCGCTCGTGCGGTAACGCGGGCTGAGAAACAGCGAGCACACTTCCGCGTAGCCGGTCAGGTCGTGCGAGATGTTGAGCGCCCGCATGCGGGTCCAGATGCCGAGATCCTGGCTCGCATGCACCACTGTGCTCACGCGGTAGTTGTAGAACGGCTGCTCGAGACCCACCGAGGTCTCGATGCCGCACACGCCTGCCACATCACCCGTGGCCGTGTCTTCCATCACGAAGAAGTAACCGGCCTCATGCGGCGCGGCCTTGTCTTCCATCGTGCGGCGTGCACGCGCGATGCGTGCGGCGAGCGCGTCACGGTCCGGCTTGAAGGTGGTGAGACCGGGGCCGGTCTCCTGAGCGAGCGCGACGAGCGCGTCCACATCGCCCGTCTGCACGACGCGAACGACGATCATTGTGCTTCTCCCGAAAGTTCATCCGGCTGTTCTTGCGGCTGCTGATGCAACGGCACGCAGCGCACCGCATCGCCGTCCTGCACACCGAGCGCCGCACGCACCGCTTGCGGCAACGGCGCGCCCGCCTGCTTTCCGGCCGGCAGTTCGGCCAGCACGCAGCGGAACTCGCCCGCGCGGTTGCTGGCGATCAGCCAGGTGGCGCCGGGCTCGCCCACGGCAGCCTCGCGCACTGCGCGCGTCTCGTTGCGCGTGATGCAGGCGCTGCGATCGACCTGCGCGGTCAGCACCGGACCCGCGTCGAAGATATCGACGAAGCGATCCGTCTCGAAGCCTTCTTCGAGGTGAATCTCATACGCGAGCAGGGCCTTCTCGTCCGGCTCGCCCAGCACGCGCTGCGCCGATTCAGGCAGCAGCGGCACATAGACCGGATAGCTCGGCATCACTTCGGCGATAAAGGTGCGGCTGCGGCCGCCCGATTCGATTTCGATGTCGGCAAAGTTGCGGCCGAAGAACTTGCGGCCCACCGCCTCCCAGAATGGCGAGACGCCCTGATCGTCGGTCACGCCGAGCAGCAGCGAGAAGACTTCGCCCGTGAAGCGCTTGCGGTTGGCGGCGATGTACATCATCCGCGAGCGCGACATCAGATGCGCGGCGGCGTCGCCACGCAGCGACGGGTCGATATAGAAACCCGCCAGCCGGCTCTTGCCGGTCAACTCATGCGACATCGTCAGCGCGTGAATCTTGCGATTCACATGCAGCTCGCGCGAGGCGTGAATCAGCGCATCGTTGCGAAACGCGTAGAACGGTTCGGAGTAACCGGCGGCCGCGACGATGCTGGCCGTGCCCAGCAGCTTGCCGGTCTCGCTGTCCTCGAGCACGAACAGGTAAAACTCCTCGCCCGGAAAATCGACTTCCGCGCGAAACGAGTCTTCCGAGAGCGCGACGCGCGCTTCGAGCGCACGGCGGTCATGCGGCAGCGAGTGCAGCACGGGCTGAGCCGTGCGCGCCATGTGTTCGAGCGCATCGAGATCGGCGAGGCGGCCGGGGCGTACGAAGAGCATCGTCGTTCCAGTGGCTAAGGGTGGCCAGATAAGTGTGACGCGAGATTAACGAACCGGCGCTTCAGCGCTCGCGCCGACCACCTCTTCGATCGCCTTCGCAAGACGGACGAAACCTTCGTACATGTCGTCGAGCGGCATGATCAGCGACGGCACGAAGCGCAGCACGTCGGGGCCCGCCATCAGCATGATCACGCCATGCTGGCCGGCCGCGGTGACGAAATCTTTCGCCCGGCCCTTGAACGCATCGGTCAGCTCCGCGCCGATCAAGAGCCCCTTGCCGCGCACTTCCTTGAAGATGCCGAAGCGCTCGTGAAGCTTCGCCAGTTGCCCTTTCAGCGCCTCGCTGCGCGTGCGCACGCCGGCGAGCACCTTCGGATCGCTGATCAGCTCGACCACCTTCTCCGCAACCGCGGCGGCGAGCGGATTGCCGCCGTAGGTCGTGCCGTGCACGCCCACCTTGAAGTGCGCAGCCAGCTCTTTGGTGGTCAGCATCGCGCCGATCGGGAAACCGTTGCCGAGCGCCTTCGCCGTGGTCAGGATGTCCGGCGTCACGCCCGTATCCTCGTACGCGTAGAAATAGCCGCTGCGGCCGACACCCGTTTGTACCTCGTCAAAAATCAGCAGTGCGCCGTGCTGGTCGCACGCTTCGCGCAGCGCCTGCAGGAACGCCGGATCGGCCGGGATCACGCCGCCTTCGCCCTGGATCGGTTCGACGATCACCGCACACGTTTTTGCGCCGATCGCCTGGCGGGCGGCTTCGATATCGTTGTACGGCAGGTGGACGATGCCTTCCGGCACCGGACCGAAGCCTTCCGAGTACTTCGGCTGGCCGCCGACGCTCACGGTAAAGAACGTACGGCCATGAAACGACTGCGTAAACGAGATGATTTCGTACTTGTCGGCGCCGTGACGCTCGAACGCCACGCGGCGCGCCAGCTTCAGCGCCGCTTCGTTCGCTTCCGCACCTGAGTTCGCGAAAAATGCGCGATCGGCGAAGGTCAGCGCCTCGAGGCGCGTGGCCAGACGCAGCACAGGTTCGTTGGTGTAACCGTTACCAATGTGCCACAGCTTGCTGCCCTGCTCGTTCAACACCTTCAGCAGTTCCGGATGGCCGTGGCCGAGCGCCGTGACGGCGATGCCGCCGGCGAAGTCGACATAGTCGCGGCCCTGCGTATCCCAGACGCGCGACCCGAGACCGCGGTCCGGCACGAAGGCGGCGGGCGAGAACACCGGAACCATCACTTCGTCGAAGGTCTGGCGTGTCACAGTCAGGTCGTTCATGGCAAATCCTCGTTACAGGTAGTAGCGTTAAGCGTTAGTGTAGGAAACCGCGTGCGAAACGTCTTGCGCATACGCGACGCGTTCTATCGGGCTTGTCGCCATCGCGGGCCGAATGCATGGCCGCGGGCGCCTAGCGCTCTGTGTCATCGGGACGTTCGATCAGCGCAGCCGGGCGCGGCTCGCTCGCCGCCGTGCCGCTCGCACCGGTCTGTTTTTCGATCCAGTTGCGGCGATCTTCACGCGGCGTCACCCCGAAACGCTCGCGATACGCGTTCGAAAAGTGCGCCGCCGACGAAAACCCGCACGCCAGACTGATCTGCACCACGGATTTGCTGGTGCGCTGCAACTGCGTGCGCGCCTTCGACAGACGCAACCCCAGGTAGTATTTGGACGGCATCGAGCCGAGATACTGCCGGAACAACCGTTCTAGCTGCCGGCGCGACACGCCGACCAGTCCCGCGATTTCATCGCTGGTGAGCGGATCTTCGATATTCGCCTCCATCAGCAACAGCGCGTCGTTCAGGCGCGGATGACGCTCGCCGGGCGCGGTCACGAACGGAATCCGCTGGCGCTCCTCGCCGGCCCGCAAGGCCCCGACGCCGAGCGTATCGGCAATGCGCTCGGCCAGTTCGGGGCCGTGTTCACGCGCGATCATCGCCAGCATGAAGTCGACCGTCGCCTGGCCGCCCGCACAGGTGGCGCGATCGCGGTCGATTTCGAAGATCTGCTGGGTGACGATCGAGCGTTCGAACTGCTCGGAGAACTGCTGATAGGTTTCCCAGTTGACGCTCACGCGATAGCCGGACAATTGCCCCGCCATCGCGAGCCACCAGACGCCATGATGAATCCCGGTGACGAGCGGCGTGCGCTGGCCGACCCGCGAGAGGCTGGCGAGAAACAGCCGGTAATCGGCAAACTGCTGAAAGCGTTCGCTGACGATGATCAGCCAGTCGCATGAGACGGCATCGCCGAAGGCCGCATCCGCCGGCCATTGCGCACCGCCCGCAAGCGGCACCGGCCGGCCATCCCACGAGCACACCTGCCAGCGGTACAGCGCGCGGCCGTCGATCTCGTTGGCGAGATTGAGCGCATCGACAATCGGCCCGACGCCCGACATCGACACCGGCGGCAACGCAACGATTGCCACCTGGGTGGTGCGGGTCGGACTGGACGGTCGGGCCATCGACGGGGCCGGCGCGCGAGCGCGTTACTTGAGGCTGCCGGAGAGGAACTGCTTCAGGCGTTCGCTGCGCGGCGCGCTGAGCACCTCGGCGGGCACGCCCTCTTCCTCGGTGCGTCCCTGATGCAGGAACATCACATGATTCGACACGTTGCGCGCAAAGCCCATTTCGTGCGTCACGACGATCATCGTGCGGCCTTCTTCGGCAAGCTTCTGCATGACCTTCAGCACTTCGCCCACCAGTTCCGGGTCGAGCGCGGAGGTCGGTTCGTCGAACAGCATCACGTCCGGATTCATCGCCAGCGCGCGGGCGATCGCCACGCGCTGCTGCTGGCCACCCGACAGATGCGACGGATACTGCTTTTCGAGCCGCGGCGCGAGCCCGACCTTCTCCAGATACTCGCGGGCGCGCTCCTCGGCTTCGCGGCGCGGCAGACCGAGCACGTGAATCGGCGCCTCGACGATGTTCTCGATCACGTTCATGTGCGCCCACAGGTTGAAGTGCTGGAACACCATTGCGAGCTTGGTGCGAATGCGCTGCAACTGCTTGTGATCGGCCACTTCGAGGTTGCCGCTGCGATCGGTCTTCGTGCGCACCGCTTCGCCGTCGACGACGATCTGCCCCGCGTTCGGCCGTTCCAGAAAGTTGATGCAGCGCAGGAAGGTGCTCTTGCCCGACCCGCTCGCGCCGATGATGCTGATCACGTCGCCCTTGTTCGCGTTCAGCGACACGCCCTTGAGCACTTCGTTATCGCCATAGCGCTTGTGGATGTCCTGCACGGCGAGCTTGCAGGCTTCAGTTTGAGTCGTGTGGAGCAAGTCGCTCTCCCAAGATGAATACAGATCCGTCTACCGGGCCACCCTCTAACGGCGGTTGACGGCGGTGACGGCGTGAACCGCGCCAGGGCCCGCCGCTCAATGCGGCCGGACCGCCAGATACGCGAGCCAGTGCCGCTCGGCTCGCCGGAACAAGGCCACCAGCGCGAACGATACCGCAAGATAGATCAGCGCCGCGATCCCGAAGGCGCTAAACGAGTCGTAGGTGGCCGAATTGGCGTCGCGCGCCACCTTCAGGATATCCGGCACGGTCGCGGTGAAGGCCACGGTAGTGGCGTGCAGCATCAGGATCACTTCGTTGCTGTACAGCGGCAAAGCCCGCCGCAGCGCCGACGGCAGCACGATGCGGCGGTACATGGTGAACCAGCTCATGCCGTAGGCCCGCGCCGCTTCCACTTCGCCGTGCGAAGTGGAACGGATCGCCCCGGCGAAGATCTCCGTCGTATAGGCGCAGGTGTTCAACGCGAACGCGAGAATAGCGCAATGGAAACCGCTGCGGAAGAACGCGTCGAGCAGTTGATGCGAGCGCACGAATTCGAGGCTGTACATGCCCGTGTAGATCAGCAGCAATTGTACGTACAGGGGCGTGCCGCGAAACACATAGGTATAGAAGCGCACCGGCAGCGACAGCCAGCGCTTTTTCGACACCCGCGCCACCGCCAGCGGAATCGCACACACAAAGCCGATGCCGATCGACGCCAGCAGCAGCCACAAGGTGACCGCCAGGCCGGAGAGGCGCTGGCCGTCCCAGTAGAGGAAGGCCCGGCCGAATTGGGAAAGGATCTCGATCATGATCTGTTCAAAGCTCCGCGTGCCGCACGCCGATCGAATAGCGCTTTTCCAGCCAGATCAGCACGAGGTTCGACACCGTGGTAATGGCAAGGTAGATCAGCGCGGCGATGAGGATGAAGAAAAACATGTTGAACGTGCTCTTGCCGGCGTCCTGGGCGGCCTTGACGACGTCGGCGAGACCGATGATCGACACCAGCGCGGTGGCCTTCACCAGCACCTGCCAGTTGTTGCCGATGCCCGGCAGCGCGAAACGCATCATCTGCGGAAACAGGATGCGGGTGAACACGCGCACGCCGCTCATGCCGTAGGCCGCGCCCGCTTCGAGCTGGCCGCGCGGCACCGCGAGGAAAGCGCCGCGAAACGTCTCGGTGAAGTACGCGCCGTAGATAAAGCCGAGCGTAATGACGCCGGCCACGAACGGGTCGATGTCGAACTGCGGCAGATTGAGCGCGTCGGTCAGATCGTTGACCGCGATCTGGATGCTGTAGAACAGCAGCAGCATCAGCACCAGATCGGGCACCGAGCGGATCAGCGTCGTATAGCCCGTGCCGAGCATGCGCAGCGGGCGGTTCAAGGAGAGCTTCGCCGCGGCGCCGGCCAGCCCGAGCAGCACCGCGGCCGCGAGCGACAGGACCGACAACTCGATCGTCTGGATCGTACCGGCGAGCAGCACCGGACCAAAGCCGTAAAGGAACACGTTTGTCTCCATCCAGGTTTCCGGGGAATCAGGCGTCGCGGTCACAACGTGGCCGCCGCGAGCCATTCGGCATGGCGCGGATACTCGCAAGCGAAAATGATTTGCTCAAACAGGCGGTCGGTTTCATGCTGCGACGCAGCAACAGGTCAATCAGCCCGACGACGGCGCGAGACGCCTGTTTTAGCGGGCGATATATGTTTGTAAGCCTCCTGCCGCGCAAGCTTGCCCGCCGCGATTTAGCAAGTTTCGGGTCGCTTTTTCGATAGACGGCGCAGCGCGCGCTTCGGCGCACCGAGCCGTCGCAATCAGGGCAAACCCCGCTACACTGCGGTGAGCCGAATCGTCAAACCTTGCCCGAGGACCACGCGCATGCCCTCCCGTTTCGATGCCGCCACGCTCGACGCCTACTCGAAGGACGCTGCCCGCTACAGCCAGGAATGGCTCGACCAGCCGCCGCCCAACGACCTCTACGCGCTACTCGAAACGCATCTGGTGCCGCAGGGCAAGACCGCCGAGATCGGCTGCGGCAACGGCCGCGACGCGGCGTGGCTGGCCGCGCACGACTACCGGGTGTGCGGTTTCGATGCATCGGCGGGCCTGCTCGAACAGGCGCGGCGCCTCTATCCGCAGATCGCGTTTCGCGAAGCCACGCTGCCGGCGCTCGCGGAGATCGACGAGGGCTTCGACAATGTGGTCTGCGAGACCGTCATCATGCATTTGCCGGCCGAGTCGATTCCGTTCGCCGTCGATAGCCTGCGGCGTATCTTGCGGCCCAACGGCGTGCTGTATCTGTCGTGGCGCGTGACCGAAGGCGCGGACAAGCGCCAGCCCGACGGCCGGCTCTATGCCGCCTTCGAACCCAGGCTCGTGGTGGACGCGTTGATCGACTGCACGATCCTGCTGTTCGAAGACGTGACGAGCGAGAGTTCCGGCAAGCGGATTTACCGGGTCATCGCGTCGAAGAACGCGGGCGGCTCAATCGATCCCTAGCCGGGCGCGAATCGCCGGCAGCATATGTTCGACCGCGGCGCGCCCTTCCTCGATCGCGGGCGCCGCGCGGTGAAAATCGAAAATCCCCATGCCGCCGAGACGCGGCTGAATCAGGATGTCGGCAGGCTCCCCCGCCAGACGGCTGCGCGTAATGCGCACCTGCATGATGTCGATGCTCTGCGCCACCGAACTCAGCATCGAGGGCACCCGCGCGCTCGGCTCGGGCGCGACGCGCACGTCGTTCGCCACCTGGTCCTCGGAGGGCGCGAGCCAGCGCGGCCACGGCTTGCCGTTCTTGCGCAGCGAGCCGGGCGGCGGCGCATCCGGATCGAGCTGCGGCGTCGCGGCCGCCGTGATGCCGCCGAAGTCGCGGCCGTTGAGGATGTCGTTGTTCAGGTCCACGGCGATCACGCAGTCGGCCCGCATGCCGCGCGCCACCGAGACCGGCACCGGATTGCTCAGGCCGCCGTCCACGAGCCACACGCCGTTGTGCCACACCGGCGTGAAAATGCCCGGAATCGCAATCGACGCCCGCACCGCATCCACCACGCTACCGTCCTGCAGCCAGATTTCGCGGCCCGTATCGAGTTCGGTCGCGACCGCCGCAAAGGGCATCTGCAATGCGCCGATCTCGCAACCGTTGAACTGGTTGGCGAACACCTGGATCACCTTGCGCCCGCCCAGCAGGCCGCCGGAGATACGCAGATCGAGCAGGCGCACCACCGTCTGCCAGGTCAGGCGCGAAACCCATTCTTCGAGCCAGTCGAGATCGCCGTTTGCGTAGACCGCCGCGACCAGCGCGCCGATCGAGGTGCCGCACACCACGTCCGGCTTGATGCCGGCGTCATGCAGCGCACGGATCGCGCCGATATGCGCCCAGCCCCGCGCGGCGCCGCCGCCGAGCACGAGACCAATGCGTGAAGGAGTTCGCCTCAGCATCGTGTTCCCCTTATCGCCCGCGCATGACGTCGGAACGCGAGGTCGTGTACACCTTGTGAAACTGGTCGAAGTGCACGTTGAAGAAACCCTCTTCGGTCACCCCGCCTTCGCGCCACTTCCAGCTCCAGACGGTTTCCGGCTTGAGCGGATAGACGGCGACCTGCCCCGGCTTGCCGAGCAGGCGCCGCACCTCGTCTTCGCTCATGCCCGGCTGGACCTTGGCGAAATTGGCGGCGGTCAGCACCTGGGTGATGGCCTGCAGCTTGCCGTCGCGGTCGATGTCGACCATGTAGGTGTTGAGTCCTTGCGGGCCGCGCGGATATTCGAGGCGCTTCGAACCGTCGGTGAAGGTGCGCTCGGTTTCGGGCTCGCCCATCTGGTTGCGCACCTGCGCTTCCGTGGTGATGCCCGGGGTCAGGTCTTTCAGCAGCAGCGCGTCAGGTTTGACGGCATTGAAGAACGCCTTGAGTTTTTGCACGGCACGTTGGCCCTGTTGGTC
The DNA here is from genome assembly GCF_056619545.1 of Paraburkholderia sp. SSBN10T. Lineage (NCBI taxonomy): Bacteria > Pseudomonadati > Pseudomonadota > Betaproteobacteria > Burkholderiales > Burkholderiaceae > Paraburkholderia > Paraburkholderia sp. SSBN10T. The sequence goes on along the minus strand of NZ_JBWQQI010000024.1, from coordinate 10,322 downwards.
GTCGCACCCCGTCAGCGCGAGCGACATGGTCAGCGCGGCGGCGGTCAGCAGTCTGAAGCTCGAAGCCATCTGTGGGTGGGGAGACAGTTGCTTTGTGAAGGTTGTACGACAGCATAGCAAACCGCGCACCCACGCGCAGAGGGACGGCCCGCGCGGCGCGCATGGGCCATGTGAACAAACGGAGGATGCGGGCAGATCGAACGGAGCCGGACGGCGCAAGCGAGAACGGCGCAGTGCAATGCGCCGTTGGTGCTGCTGGGGGGAAGCTACGGGGAAATCGAAGAGCACGTCCGCGCTATCTGGAAAGCGCGGCGAGACTGCGGAGAACCTCAGCAAATCCAGCGGAAACCGCGTTGGACACCTGTCGAACCATGAGAAGAGACGACACGCAGCGGTCCGGCTCCGGACGAAGCAATCAGCCGCGGTTCGCCGCTGATCCTACGCTTTCATCCGTGACAGACCGCTGCACACGGCCGTCTGGTCCCTCGACTATCTTGCCCAGGTGGCGATAATTTAGACGCTTTGCATCGATTAGGCGAGCCAGCGTTTACACCGAATTGGCTGAGGATTCTGCGCGGCTCAGGCCCGTCGTGCATATCCCCGCGAATCCCGCCCGCCCCGCCGCCTGCAGCACCGAATCGTTCTGCGGCGTATGGATGCGCGCGCACAGCACGTCGCGGTAGTGACGCTCCAGCGGGTTATCGCGGCTCAGGCCCGGATTGCCGCTGGCCTCGACGGCCAGTTGCACCGCTTCGATCGCCTGATTGGTCACCGTGTATTTGACGAGCGGCGCCTCGTCCAGCGCGACCCGCTCCGCGTGCGCGGCCGCGTCGAGCAGCACGCGGTTGCTGAACAGCAGCGCATCGATACGACCGAGTGTTTGCTGAAACGACGCAAGGCTCGCGAGCGGCGCGCCGAGATTGGCGGGCGCGCGGTTCGCGGCCCACTGCGCGAACCAGTCGCGCGCCGCTCGCGCCACGCCGTCATAGACCGCCGAAAGTAAAACGCTCATCCATGCCACGCCGAGCGGGTCGAGTCCCGCGCCCGGTTCGCCGGGAAGCTGCACGTCGACCGCATGCGAGAGCGGCACCAGCACGTTGTCGAAGACGATTTCATGGCTGCCGGTCGCACGCATGCCGAGATGATTCCACGGCGTACCGACACGTATGCCGGGCGCGTCGCGCGGCACCAGCCAGACGCCGACGCGCGGCGGCGTCTCGTCGCTGCGCGCCCATACCGCGAGCCACGTCAAACCCGGGCTGCCGGTCGAATAGAGCTTGCTGCCGTTGATCCGCCAGCCGTCGCCGCTGCGCGTGGCGATGGTGGCGGGCAGCCCGCCGCGCGCCGGTGTGCCGAGCTCGGGTTCGACGCGCAGCGAGTTGATCAGCGCGCCGTCGCGCACCGCTTCCCGTGCGACCTGTTCACGCAGCGCGTGCGGCCAGCGCCGATTGCCCTGCAGGCGGTGGTGAAACAGATACTGCATGACCAGCACCAGCGCGCTCGACGGCTCGCCGCGCGCCACCGCGCGCACCACCTGCAAGGCCTGCGGCAAGCTCGCGCCGGCGCCGCCCAGCTCGGCGGGTACGGTCAGCGACAACAGATCGTATTCATGCAGCCGCGCGAGGTTGCGATGCGGAAATTCGCCGCTGCGGTCGTAGTCGGCGGCATCGGCGGCAAACTCGGCGCTCAGTTGCGCGAGCAAGGCGCCGAACGCATCGCTATCGAGCGGCGGATGGCGCCGCGCCGCCGCGCGTGCGCGGCCGGCTTCGAAATCAGGGGCGTTCATCGAGGCTCCGGGTACGCCGGGTTCAGGGGGTTTTGCATGCTCTCAGGCTGACCTACTGCGGCAAGGGGAAACTGCGGTCGAAACTGGCCCGCACATCGAGGTGCGCGGGGATCACACGGGCCGCTTCATAGGTATCGGCGGTGCGCTGCTGCGCGGCAATCACGCTATCGTCGATCGTCACCGGATGCACCTGGCCGCGCTGATAGACGGTCTTCAGCACGTCGGGCGGCAAGCCCGTCACGCGCGATTGCATCGCGGCGACCTGCTCCGGATGCGACAACGCCCAGCGCTGGCCGAGCGCCACCCGGCGCAGGAAGTCCGCCAGTTGCGCACGCTTGTCGGCAATCGCGCGTTCGGTGGCGACCTGATAGCTGAGGCCCTCGGAGAGACCCACGCCATTGGCGAGAATGCGGTCGTGATCGCGCGACTCGCCCAGCGCGGTGTACGGATCCCACACCGACCAGGCGTCCACGCTGCCCGAGGCGAGCGCCGCCTTGGCATCGGCCGGGGCGAGAAACACCAGCGTCACTTCGGAGAGCGGCACGTGCTCTTTCTGCAGCGCCGCGAGCGCGAGAAAATGGCCGATCGAGCCGCGCGTGGTGGCGATACGCTTGCCCTTGAGGCTCGCCACATCGGTGAGGGGCGAATGCGCCCCGACGACGATCGCCAGATCGACCGGTTGCGAGCGCGTCGCCGCCACGGCCCGCAACCGCGCACCTGCGGCAAGCGCGAACACCAGCGGCGCATCGCCGAGGCCGCCTACGTCGACGGCGCCCGCATTCAATGCCTCGCCAAGCGGCTGCGCGGCCGGAAAGTTGAACCACTCGATGCGATACGGCAAGTCCTTCAGTTGCCCCGAGGCTTCGAGAATGCCGCGCGTCTGCAAGGACTGGTCGCCGACTTTCAGCACCGGCAGGTCGGCGGCGCTCGTCATGCCCGACCACGAGGCGAACGCGGCAAACGCGGCCGGTGCGACCAGCCGGCGCGCGAGCGTTGTGAAAGACGGAAGGGAGAAACGGCGTGTCGTCGTCATAGAGTTCGTTACGGGTTTGTTCGGACTGCGGCGTAAATACGGCATGAAGCAGGTGGCATGAAGCGCGGCGAGAACCACGCGATGCGCAACAGCCTCAGCATGCGCACTGCACGCGGAATACCACCATCGACAACGACGATACGGCACGTCTCTGTATAAGACAAACGCATTATTCTGCTAAGCAAATATGCATGAATTTCCACGCAAGCCAGGATACGGAAAGCGCATTGCAGGTATCATCGAGCGCACGCTGACCCGCTCTCTCACCTTACCGCTCAACATGAAGATCGACGATATCGACGCGTTCGTCGCCGTCCTGCGCGCGCAATCGCTGCAAGAGGCCGCCCAGAGCCTCGGCCTCACCCAACCCGCCATCACGCGGCGCTTGCAGAATTTCGAGGAGGCCCTGGGCGTCGAACTGCTCGACCGCAATACTCGGCCGCTGAAAGCCACCGCGACGGGCCGCGTCGTGTACGAGCAATGTCGCGTGATCCAGCGCGAGCTCGACGTGCTGCGCGAACTGGTGGCGAACGATACGCCGCCGGTCGGCGCCTTGCGTCTCGGCGTCGCGCAGACGATCGCCGATATCGCGCTGACCGAAGCCATGCGCGAACTGCGTGCCGCCTACCCCGAGCTGCGGGCGCGCGCTTCGACCGGCTGGGGCAGCCAGTTGCTGCAACGCGTGGAAGCGGGCGAACTCGACGCCGCCGCGATCCTGCTGCCGGCCAACAAGGCCTTCGGCGAGACGCTGGCGGCACGCTCGCTCGGCCGTATCAAGCTGGCGGTGGTCGGTCCGAAAGGCGCGCTGAAAAAGCGCCCTCACACGCTGGCGGAATGCCAGGCGATCGGTTGGGTGCTCAATCCGGACGGCTGCGGCTTTCGCGAGGGTCTGCAACGGGCGCTGAGCGGACTCGGTCTCGCGCTGAAGCTGAATCTGGAAACCCTCGGCACGGAACTGCAGTTGCAGCTCGTCGCCGACGGCAACGGCCTCGGGCTGGTGCCGCTGCCCTTGCTGCAGACGAGCCGCCATGCGGCGGAACTGGACGTGATCGCGGTCAGCGACTTCAAGCCGCTGATCGATATCTGGCTGGTGCACCCGCGCGTGCTGGGCAAGCTGCAGCAGCCGGTGGAACGCTTCGGCGCCGCCGTGGAGCGGCAGTTCAAGGCAGCGCGCCCACAGACGCGCGCAGCCTGAAACGCGCGGCCGCGGGCGCTGCTGCGCACTGCCCTGCACGGCTCAAATCACGTGGAACCCGTGGGTGCCGTCGCGCGCGAGTTGCGCCACGAGCCCATACTCCCATTCCAGATACGCCTGCATCGCTTCGCGTGCGTTATCCGTGCCCTCGTAGGGACGCCGGTAACGATCGATGCGCGGTGACGCGAGGCGCGTCTCGCCGTGCTCGAGCGGCAGGCCCGCCGCAATCCACGCGTTGGTGCCTCCCGCCAGCACCTGCACCGGCTTGCCCGTCAACGCGGCCAGCTCCGGCGCCGCGAAGCGCGCCAGCGCACTGCTCGCGCAGGTCACCACATAGCGCAGCGCCTCCGGCAATTTATGCAGCGCATCGGCAAGCTGCCCGCGCAATGCAAACCACGCACCCGGGATATGCTGCTTCACGTAGTTCGCACTGGCGGTGAAATCGAGCAATACGGTCCCGGGCAAATGCAGCAGCTTCGCGAGCTGCGCCGGGGCGATCTCGTCGACTTTCGGCGGCGGCACGGCATTGCGCACCACCGGCGTCGCGCCCTCCTCGGTGAAATCGGCCGCCGTCAGGCCGTCGATCACGTACACCTCGACATTCATCTGCGCGAGCCAGGAAGCCGTCATGTTGGCGCGCACGCCGTCGCTATCGGCGAGAATCACGCGCGCGCCGCGCACCGGAGCGAACATATCGGTCTCCTGCACAAGCTGACCGCCCGGCGCACTGCGAAAGCCCGGCACATGGCTCGACTGATACTCCTGCGGCGAGCGCACATCGAAGCGATAGACGGTGCGCACCGCTTCCTCGGACCAGCGGCGCGCTTCGTCGCGCGAGGTACGGCCCACTTCGGCGCGATCGGCCACCGCCCGCGCGGCAGCGGCGGCTTTGACCCGCACCGCGTCGTCGGTCGCCAGTTCGAAACGGCGGGTGCTGCCATGCGCGAGCGCCTGCCCCGCCAGGGTCCAGCCGATCGTGCCGTTGCGCAGCGCGGCAACCGGATTCGGCACGCCCGCATTGATGAGCGACTGCGCACCGATGATGCTGCGCGTGCGGCCCGCGCAATTGACGACGATCTGCGTCGACGGGTTCGGCGCCAGTTGCCGCGCGCGCAACACCAGCTCCGCACCGGGCACGCTGATGCTGCCCGGAATGTTCATCGTCTGGTACTCGTCGAAGCGCCGCGCGTCGAGCACCACCACGTCGGCCTCGCCATCGAGCAGCGCCTGCACCTGCTGCGCTTCGAGCGACGGCGTATGCCGCTCGCTTTCCACCAGTTCGCCAAACGCCTTGCTCGGCGCGTTGACATCCTGGAACAGCTCGCCGCCCGCCTCGGCCCAGCCGCGCAGACCGCCGGCGAGCAGCGTCACATCGGTATAACCCAATTCGGTGAAACGGCGCGCCGCGCGCGCGGCAAGACCCTCGCCGTCGTCGAACACGACGATCGGCACGGTGCGGCGCGGCAGGCGCACGGGAGCCTCCAGCTCGAGCTTCGAGAGCGGCAGGTTGGCGGCAAACAGCGGATGGCTGCGTGCGTGCGGATCTTCCCCGCGTACGTCGAGTAGTGCAATTTCGCGGCGCTCGAGCAGTGCACGGCGCACGTCTTCGAAAGTACGGGTACGGAACTCAGTCTCAAGTGTCATGGAATAGCCATCTCCTTCGATACATTCCAGATGTTCGGCAACACGTCATTCGAGTAGCCGGAAATAAATGCCTTGCGGCCGCCCTGCTGCGGATACACCGAGCGCGACACCGCACCGATATTTGCACCATAAACGTGAATGCTGATCGACACGCGGTCGAGGTACGCATTGCTGACACGATGAATGTCGCCTATGCGTGGCGATACGGCATCGACGGCGCCGGTTTCGAGCCGCCTCGCGGTACCGGAAGCAATCACCGTGCCTCTTTCGTCGAGACGGTACGGTTGGGCGATTTCAGCACCGCGCAGGACACCGATCAGTCCCCATACGGTGTGATCGTGAACCGGCGTCGACTGTCCCGGCCCCCATACAAAACTCACCACGGAAAAGCGCTGGCGCGAATCCGCATGCAGTAGATACTGCTGATAACGCTCGGGGTCAGGTCGCGCGAACGTCTCGGGCAGCCAGTCGTCGTGCGCGATCAGATCGCGCAGATAGACGCCGCCGGTATCGAGCAGCTCGGCTTCGGGAGTTGCTCTGTCTACCAGAATAGCGAATTGTTCGACGAACGTGCGCAGGCGGTCATGCCGCACTAATGGGCTCATAAACGGCTCATCAAGGGATGAAGGAATCGGGAGATGCGGGTGGTTTAAAGGCCAGTGCCGGAAAACCTTGGTGTGTTCAGCCCGTACATCGCGGGCGGGTGAAGATCGGTGGGATTGCGCTGCCGCAGGCGACATCGAGCGAGCCGCCGTTCATTGCCGGAGCGACGCCGACGCCGGCAAGGCCAGGAGCGAGCAGCGGCAGGCGGCGCCGGTACGAAACCGGCGTATCGGAAAGCACAGTCATGATGAGCGCTCAGCTCAGTCGAACACATCGGGCTCGGCGGCGACCAGCCCCTCGAGCAGGCTCTGGAAGGCGAACAGCGCGCCGCCCGGCCGCCCCACCTGCTCATGCGTCAACGACGCGATCTCATGCGGGATGGGCTGCGGTTTGCCCGCGGCCTCGGCAAGCAATTGCGCGTGGCAGGCGTTGTCGAGCGCGATGTACCACCACGCCGCCGCTTCGACGCTCGGCCCCGCCGTCAGGATGCCATGATTCTTCAGGATCACGGCCTTATGCTCGCCAAGCGCGGCGGCGAGACGCGCACCTTCTTCGGTGTCGAGCACGACGCCGCGAAAGTCGTCGAATAGTGCGTGGTCCTGATAGAACGCGCACGAATCCTGGGTCAGCGGATCGAGCGTGCGCCCAAGCGTCGACCATGCCTTGCCGTACAGCGAATGCGTATGCGCGGCCGCCACCACGTCGGGGCGCGCTTCATGAATCGCGGCGTGAATCGCAAAGGCCGCCTGGTTCACCGGCCCCTCGCCCACCACGATCTCACCCTGGGCGTTCACCAGCAGCAGATCGGAGACGCGAATGCGGCTGAAATGCTTGCCGAACGGATTGACCCAGAAGTGATCGGGCCATTCTGGGTCGCGTGCGGTGATATGGCCGGCGAGCCCCTGATCGAAGCCGTAGCGCGCAAACAGGCGAAACGCGACGGCGAGGCGCTCCTGCCGGTAGCGGCGCTCTTCGGCCACAGTTGCGCGCGGCGGCACCTCGTCGAACCAGAATTTGCGCAGCGGCGCATGACGTTGCGGCGTCGACGCGTCTGCAGAAACAGGAGTGGCGACAGCAAGACCGGTCATCGCGCCTCCACTCAAGCTGCCACGCGTTCGCTACGAGCGATGCGCTCGCGCGTGGCGGGAATCAGCGTACGGCCATAGTCGATTGCGTCCTCGAGCGGATCGAAGCCGCGGATCAGGAAGGTCGTCACGCCGAGCGCGTAGTACTCGGCGAGCGTATCGGCAACCTGCTCCGGCGTGCCGACCAGCGCGGTCGAATTCGAACGGCCGCCGATTTCTCTCGCGACCGCGGTCCACAGACGCTCGTCGGCACGGTCGGCCGTGCCCGCGGCCGCCAGCAGGCGGCGCGCGCCTTCGCTCTGCGCGGGGCCGCCCACGCCAAGCCCCTGGGCGGCGCGCAGCCGCCGCGTCTCGTCGAGAATCCGGTCGGCCCGTTGCCACGCCGCTGCTTCGGTATCCGCAAGAATCGGCCGGAACGACACCGAGAAGCGCACGGTACGCCCGTGCTTCGCAGCCTCCGCCCGCACGCGCGCCACCTGTTCCCGCACCTGCGCCTTCGATTCGCCCCACAGCGCATAGACATCCGCATGACGGCCGGCAATCTCGAGCGCGGGCGCCGACGCTCCGCCGAAGTACACCGGCAGATGCGGCTGCTGCAGCGGCTTGACTTCCGAGAAGCCCCGCTCGAAACGGTAGTACTTGCCGGCGTGATCGAACGGCGTGTCCGAGGTCCAGATGCGCCGCAAGATCGAGACATACTCGTCGGTGCGCGCATAACGCTCGTCATGCGAGAGGAAGTCGCCGTCGCGGCGCTGCTCCGCATCGTCGCCGCCGGAGATGATGTGCACCGCGAGACGGCCGCCCGAATAGTGATCGAGCGTGGCGAGCTGGCGGGCCGCGAGCGTGGGCGCCACGAAACCGGGGCGGTGGGCCAGCATGAAATGCACCCGTTGCGTGACGCCGGCGGCGTGCGCGACGGTCAGCAGCGCATCGGGACTCGTCGAATGATGCGGCACGAGGACGCGGTCGAAACCGGCCTCTTCATGCGCCCGCGCAAACTGCTCCACGTACCCGATATCTATCGCCGGACCTTGCGGCGCGTACGTTTCCGAGACCTTGCGGGTCTGGATCATGCCGATGAATTCGACTGCCACGATACGTCTCCCAGATGATCGACAGAATGCCGGGCGCACACTGCGCAGACCGGCGGCGACACCCCGAACGGGGCGCCAGGCGAGCATCAAAGGTAGCACCGCAACATGCGTTCGTTAAATATTGATAGTCGATAAAGATATCGTAATTGCATGTTTGTGATGACCCGGGGCGGTTGCTAACCTCGCTTCGCCACGGCGCATTCCGGCGGTTACGCGGGCGGCGCTGTCCTTTTCGATCTCCTCTTCGATCCCCCCTCTTCATGGAACCATGCCGATGACCGCCTTTCGCCCCGAGCGCCGCCTGATCCTGCAGACCCTCGCCGCCTTCGGCATTGCTCCCGTTACGGGCTGGCTTGGTACTGCGAAGGCACTGGCCGCGACGCAGGAACTCGTCTTTGGCGATCAGGCTGGTGGCTTGCGCGCGCTCGCCGAAGCGGCCCATGTGCTCGATGGCGCACCGTATGCATATCGCTGGGCCAACTTCCAGGGGGCCGCGCCGCTCTTCGAAGCGCAACGCGCGAATGCGGTGGATCTGGCGCCGGCCGGCGACCTGCCTGTGCTGGCGGCGGCGATCGGCGACCCGTCATTGAAGATCGTGGCGACGCGGGTGGGGACGCCGACCTCGCTGGGCATCGTGGTGCCGGCGGATTCACCGTTGCGGCATGTGGCCGACCTGAAGGGCAAGACCGTGGTGGTATCGTCGGCACGCGGCAGCATTTCGCAGTATCAGCTATACGGCGCGCTGGCTGAGGCGGGACTCACGCGTGACGACGTGAACGTGCGCTTTGTGCTGCCCGTCGACGCCTTCGCTGCGTTCGAGGCACGCCAACTGGACGTATGGGCGACCTTCGATCCGTACTACGGCACTGCGGTGCAGCGCGGCGCACGAGTGTTGCGCGACGGCACGGGGATCAATACGGGTCTCGCGTTTATTACTGCGTCGGGCGCAGCGGCGGCGGATCAGGCGAAGCGGCCGGCGCTGGCGGATGCATTACGGCGTTTTCAGCGCGCGGGCGCGTGGGCTTTGGAGCATCCGGAAGCGTATGCGCAGGTTTATGCCACGGTGACGCGGTTGCCTATCGAGGCGTCGAGGGTGATCACTGCTCGTGCGGCTTTGTTGCAGCGTCCCGTTAGTGATGCGGATATCGATGCGTTGCAGCGGGTCGCGGATCGCGCGGTTGAGCAACGGATGTTGCCCGCCAAGGTAGATGTTCGTGCTATTACTGCGGAAGGGATTGGTTAGGGACCTTGGTTTGCCTACGGCGTTGGATCGTGGTTTGCCTGCGGCGCCTTGGTTTTATTTGGTGTTCCTACGGTGTTGGCCTTTCCTTGCTTTGTTATCGGTCTATTAGTGTTGCCCCTGTGCGGGGCGGCACCTACTTTTCTTTGCCGCCGCAAAGAAAAGTAGGCAAAAGAAAGCGGGCTGACAACCGCTAGCTTTTAGGTGTCTACCACTCAGGCCACCACGGAATGGTCCGCACGAAGACCGGCCCTCGCACCACCCGCGTTAGTGACAAGGCAATCATCCGTTCCAGCGTTGCGCTGCGCGCCCCGCCGAGGGGCATAACTCCTTCTCCAGACGTCGTAGGTGAGTATGCCCGGGAAGGCGGGGCTGCCAGGGTTCGCGGCCAATGGCCCGGCCGCGCAGCAATACCAGGAACAATGGGATGGACGCCTCCTCGCCCGGCTAGCGCACGGCGCATGAGCAATTGCGCAACGCGCAATTAGCGATATGGTCAACATGCCACCGGCGCCAGCGCACCGATAGCGGGCAGGCCAGAGATAGTTAGAATCCCTATTGAGTATGCAGAAGGCGTTCTGCCCGACGGCGGGGCGCGCAGCGCAACGCTGGAACGGATGACGGCCTTGTCACTACCGTGGA
>NZ_JBWQQI010000023.1:0-130701 GCF_056619545.1 Paraburkholderia sp. SSBN10T | reverse complement strand
CACTTTCATCGATCTGGAGCGATCGCCTGCCGTCTGGAAAGCCTTGACCGAATCCTGATACGGGAAAATGCCTGAAATCAGGGGCTTCACGTCGATCAAACCTTTATTCAGCAGCTCGACGGCCACCGCGAACTCTTCGTGGAAACGGAACGCGCCGCGCAGATCGAATTCCTTGGCGACGATCACGTTGATCGGCAGGGCGATATCGCCGCCGAGTCCCACCTGGACGATCACACCGCGCGGCTTGAGCACGTCGAAGGCGCCGCGCAATGCCGCTGCGTTGCCGCTCGCTTCGAACAGTACGTCGAAGCTGCCCTTGTCGACGGCGAACGGCTTGAGTGCCTCCGGCGTCTCGGCAATGTTGAGCGCGAGATCCGCTCCAACCTTTTTTGCGCTCTCGAGCGGCAGCGTGTTGACATCGGTCGCGACGATCGTCGCGGCGCCGGCTCGTCGCGCGGCGGCTACGATCAGCGCGCCGATCGGTCCGCAACCCGTCACGAGCACACGCTTGCCGAGCAGCGGACCCGCGCGCCGCACGGCATGCAGCGCGACGGAGAGCGGCTCGGCCATGGCGGCTTCCGCATCGCTCAACGAGTCCGCCACCACGTGGGCCTGTGAACGGTCGATCACGATTTCCTGGCGGAATGCGCCCTGCACGTGCGGTGTGCGCATCGCGCTGCCGTAGTAGCGCATATCCAGGCAATGGTTCTGCAGTCCTTGCTGACAGTATTGACACAGGCCGCAAGGCCGGCTCGGACTGATGGAAATCCGCGTGCCGGCCGGCATATCCGTGACGCCAGGTCCGGTTCGCGAGACGGCGCCGGACACTTCGTGACCCAGCACCATCGGTTCCTTGATGCGAACGGTGCCGAAACCGCCGTGATTGAAGTAGTGAAGATCGGAGCCGCAGATGCCACCGGCTCGAACCCGTACCAGCAACTGGTTGGCTTGCGGTTCGGGCGTGGGCACCTCCTCGATGCGCAGATCGAGCGGTGCGTGAATGACGAGTGCATGCATGGTAAGCGCCTATAACGGTAAATGCAGGGTCAGCACGCTATACGTTAGCGTTTGCAGGCCCAATCGACAAAGATCAAAGTTGTCTGGGCCGATACTTGCCGCTTATGGATACTTATTCGGGCGCCTTGGTGATGCTCTCGATGACCTTCCTGGCGTCGGAAAATACCATCATCGTTTTGTCCAGCATGACGATCGGGACACGATTGCGTGTCCCGATGCGGTTTGGCTTTTGAAGCGTGCTTCCGGCATCGGGAGACGCCGGACATTGACGGTTGTTGCGTTGGCCGCAGATCCTAGAACTTGTGGCGCAGTCCGATGGCGGCTTCGAAGAGTGAGTTGAAGCCATAGAACGGCTGGTTCGAGCCCGAGGCAGCGGCGAGGGTGGTCCATGCACCGGTGAGATGGTTGTAGTCCACACCGACATAGACGTCGGTGCGCTTGCTCAGCAGGTAATCGAGCGTCGGGCCGCCGGTGATGCGCGTGCCGCTCCGGCCCGTGTGGTGGACGAAGTCGATGTAGAACGGCAGATCGAGCACGAGCGCGGGCGTGATGTAGTACTGAACGGCGGTGGAGAACGAGTCGTTACGATAGTCGGCCGGATAGACGTGGCTGTAGATATACGAGCCGAACACCTTCGCTGCGCCGAATTTATAGGTTGCGCCCGCCGTAAAGATCTTCTGTGTGCTGTCCGGAATCGTCACACCGAAGTAGGTGCTGCCGTAGACGCTCGTCGAAGGAGTCAGGCCGCCGATATCGTTGACGATCTGGTAGGCCGCGCCGACGCTCAAAGGGCCTTTGTCATAGGAGAGGCTGACGGCCGGCGACGAGTTCTGGTGAAAGTTGCCGGCTGCCTGGCCAAACGTGTATGCACCCTTGAGAGTGAAACCGTTAAGCGTCGGCGAGGTATAGCGCACGGTATTGTCGAGACGCCCACCGCCGGTCAGCCCGGCGCCCTGAAAGCCGACTGTGCCGGTGTAATTGGCGAACGCATAGATATCGTGCGTCCAGCCCATTTCGTGCACGAGGGTGTACTGCCGGCCCAGCGTCACCGTGCCGTAGGAGCTACTGAGTCCGACCAGCGCAGTACGGCCGAACAGGCGCGCCGTACCGGACGGCGTGGATTGCTGCGTCACGCCGGTATTCGGTGTGAAGCCGCCTTCGAGCTGGAAAATCGCGGCCATCCCGCCGCCCAGATCCTCGGTTCCCTGCAGGCCCCAGCGGCTTCCCTGAATCTCGCCGCCGCTACCCATTGTGAAAAGCGTCCCGCCGGATTTGCTCTGGTGGGTGTCGTAGCGGACGGCTTCGTCGATAATGCCGTAGAGGGTGACGCTCGATTGCGCATGCGCGATTCCTGAAGCGGCCAGCCCAAGTCCAGTGAGTACACCTAAAGTATATTTTTTCACGAATAGATCCCCTTGCAGATTGACGAAAAATGGAAAGCTCCAAACCGACTGCCGCGTTCTGCCGGAGCGGCATGTCTTTATATTGAGCGACGCTGCGCTGTAGCGCCTCGTCGCCCTACTCTCAGATCAGGTCAGTGCAGCGACTGCGGCGGCGATCTTCCTGCAGCCGTCGTCGATGATCTCGATGCTCGTGGCGATCGACATCCGGAAGAACGGGGAGACGCCATAGGCCGATCCCGCAACCAGCGCGACGCCCGCGTGCTCCAGCAGATACAGAACAACGTCGCTGTCGCCTTCGAGGCGCTTGCCTTGCGGCGTCGTGCGGCCGATCATGCCGCCGCAATTGACGTACAGATAGAAGGCGCCGCCGGGCGTTTTGCAACTGATGCCGGGAATCGCGTTGAGCGCTTCGAGTGCGTGGTCGCGGCGCTCCTTATAAATCCGCACGGATTGCTGCACGAAGGCCTGGTCGCCAGTCAGCGCTGCGAGCGCCGCGGCCTGACTGATCGAGGTGGCATTGCTGGTGGATTGGGACTGGAGCGTATCCATGGCCCCGATCAGATCGGCGGGGCCCGCTGCATAGCCGATGCGCCAGCCGGTCATCGCGTAAGTCTTGGAAACGCCGTTGACGACCAGCGTCCGTGAACTCAGTTCGGGTTCGATCGACAGCAGATGCTGCAGCGCTTCGCCTTCGAAGCGGATGTGCTCATAGATGTCGTCCAGCATCACCAGCACTTGCGGGTGACGCAGCAGCACATCCGCCAATGCACGCAATTCGCCGGCCGTGTAGGTCGCGCCGGTGGGATTGGTCGGAGAATTGATGATCAGCCAGCGCGTGCGGGTCGTGATTGCCGCTTCGAGGGTGGCGGGCGTGAGCTTGAAACCGTCTGCCTCGCTGCACGGTACGACGACCGGCACGCCGTCGCAGGCGAGCGCCATGTCCGGGTAGGACACCCAGTACGGGGCCGGAATCAGGACTTCGTCGCCCGCTTCCACAGTCACGGCGAGCGCGTTGAAGATCGCGTGCTTGGCGCCGCACGTCACAATAATGTGTTTGGGATCGTACGAAAGACCGTTCTCGCGTTGCAGCTTCGCTGCGATGGCGGCGCGCAGCGCCGGCGTGCCCGCCGTTTGCGTATAGCGTGTTTCGCCACGCTCCATTGCTTCGAAAGCAGCCTGGCGGATATGCGCCGGCGTGTCGAAGTCGGGTTCCCCGACCACGAGGTTGACGATGGTCTTGCCCTGCCGCCGCAGTTCCGCGGCGCGGTCGGCCGCGGCGCTGCTCGGCGAAGGTTTGATTCGCAGGACGCGGGCGGCGATGCGCGTTGCACTCACACTTGACTCCTCAGCAGCATTTAACGAGCCTTCACCTTAAGCGTGCGAAAAAGTTCAAGCCAAGACGTCTTTCCGCTGGGGCAATAACATCCACTTATGACACTACGATAGGCGCGCGGGTCCGGCCTGGTGGGGCGTGTTCGCATGCGGGAATACGCTGATACAGCGGCTCGTTCGGCCTGGGAGGGACGGGCCGGGAGTTTTTTTCGGCACTGTGCGGCGGGCGGCGCTTGCCCTATTATTGTTGCCATCTCCCAACGTTGAGTTGCGACTACCGTGAACCTGCGGCGTTTGAAGTACTTTGTGAAGATTGTCGATATCGGCAGCCTGACCCAGGCCGCCGAGGTGCTTCATATCGCCCAACCGGCGCTGAGCCAGCAACTGATCACGCTCGAAGACGAGTTCCAGCAACAACTGCTGGTGCGCACGAAACGGGGCGTCACGGCCACGGAGGCAGGAGCGACGCTGTATCGCCACGCACAGTTGATCCTGCGCCAGTACGAACAGGCGCAGGCCGACGTGAAGAGCGCCGGCCAGACGCTGTCGGGCCAGGTTTCGGTGGGCCTCGCGCCCGGTACCGGGGCGTCGGCGCTGTCGTTGCCGCTGTTGCGAACCGTGCGTGCCAGGCATCCGGACATCCTGTTGTACATCAACGAGAACTTCGGCACGACGCTCAGCGAACTGATCATGAACGGCCGCATGGACATGGCCGTGCTGTATGGCGACAAGCCTGTGCATGGCCTGTCGTTCCAGCTTCTGATGAACGAGGAATTGTTTCTTGTCGCTCCCGCCAGCATGGGCATCACCCAGGAGCAGATCGGCGTCACCGAGTTGCGCGACGTGCCTTTGCTGCTGCCGCGTCCGTACAACTATCTGCGCAAGTACGTCGACGAAGGATTCGCGCGCGTGCAGATGATCCCGAAAGTGGTGGCCGAAATCGAATCCGCGTCGACGCTCTCGGCCGCGGTGAGCGCGGGTATCGGCGCGACGATCTTGCCCGATTCCACCGCGCGGGTGGTCGCGGCGGCGGGCGACATCGTGAAGTGCCGTATCGTGTCGCCGGTCATCAAGATTCCGCTGTCGGTCTGTCTGTCCGACCATCTGCCGCTTTCCGAGCCCGCAGCGGCCGTCAAGGACATCCTGCTGGAACTGGCCGGCGACCTCGCACTCGACGTGCGCTTCGAGCCTGGCGCCGATACATAAGCGCGCCTTATCGCTACAAAGCCAAACCGTCTTGGCGCAATTTTTATATGACGGATACATTGAGTCCATCGTCGATCGCCCGGCTCGAAGCGAGCCGGAGCGTATCCAACCGGCTACGGACTCAGAGATGGATCTCCAGAAGATTAAGGCGCTTATCGACCTGTTGGCGGAATCTCCGCTTGCCAGGCTAGAAGTCATCGAGGGCGAGGAAAGGGTCAAGCTCGTGAAGGCGAAACGGCGCGGCAAGCGGCTTCATGCGCCATCGGGCGAGCAAGGCGTGGCTACGGCGTTCGCTCCCGACGTGCAAGGCACGCCAGCGCAGCCCACTGTCCCGGCTCAATCCGTCGACACAACCCGTGAAACCTCCGCAACCGCGAAGGAGCCGCACCTCGTTTGCGCGCCGATGTTCGGCGTCGTTCATCTCACGCCGGCGCCTGGCGAGGCGCCCTTCGTGAATCCCGGCGACACGATCGAAGAAGGGCAAGTGCTCTGCACGATCGAAGCGATGAAGATGTTCAACGCGATCGAAGCCGAATTCAGGGGCACCGTTCTGGAGATTCTCGTGGTTCCAGGCAGTGAGGTCGAATCCGGCCAGCCGCTGTTCCGGATCGGCTGAACGACCATGTTCGATAAAGTATTGATTGCCAACCGCGGCGAGATTGCGCTTCGCATCCAGCGCGCCTGCCGCGAATTGGGCCTGAAAACCGTCGCCGTGCATTCCGAGGTCGACGCCGACGCCCGCTATGTACGTCTCGCCGACGAGGCGCTGTGCATCGGGCCGGCCGCTCCCGGGCTGAGTTACCTGAACCAGGCCGCGATCCTGTTCGCCGCACATGTGAGCGGCGCGCAGGCGATTCATCCCGGCTACGGCTTCCTGTCGGAGAACGCCGATTTCGCCGCGCAAGTCGAGGCGGCCGGCATGTCCTTCATCGGCCCCGAACCCGCTTCGATCCGCACCATGGGCGACAAGGTCGCGGCCAAACGCGCCATGCGCGCGGCCGGCGTGCCCTGTGTGCCGGGTCCGGACGGCGAACTGCCCGACGATCCCGCCGAGATTCTGCGAGTCGCCGAGGAAATCGGCTATCCGGTGATCGTCAAGGCGGCGGGCGGCGGCGGCGGGCGCGGCATGCGCGTCGTGCCCGGTCCCGAACAGTTGCTCGAAGCGGTCGCGGTGACGCGCGAGGAAGCGCGCCGCGCCTTCGGCAAGCCCGAACTCTACGTCGAGAAGTTTCTCGAACATCCGCGCCACGTCGAAATTCAGGTCTTGTGCGATACGCACGGCAATGCCCTGTGGCTGGGTTCGCGCGACTGTTCGCTGCAACGGCGTCATCAGAAGGTACTGGAAGAAGCGCCCGCGCCCGGCATCGATCCGGAACTGATCCGCCAGGTGGGCGAACGCTGCGTTCAGGCGTGCCGGCAGACCAACTACCGCGGCGCGGGCACTTTCGAGTTCCTGTTCGAGAACGGCCGCTTCTACTTCATCGAAATGAATACGCGGCTGCAGGTCGAGCATCCCGTGACGGAGATGACGTCGGGCATCGATATCGTGCGGGAACAGATTCGCATCGCCCAAGGGCACGCATTGACGATTCGTCAAGCGGACATTCGCACGCAGGGACATGCGCTGGAATGCCGGATCAACGCCGAAGACCCGTTCACTTTCATGCCGTGCCCGGGGAAGATTTCCGTGTGGGACCTGCCGGGCGGCAACGGCGTGAGGGTGGACTCGCATATGAGCTGCGGTGCTGTGGTGCCGCCTTATTACGACTCGCTGATCGCCAAGGTGATCACGCACGGCGCTACCCGTGACGAGGCGCTGGCGCGTATGCGCCTTGCGCTCTCGGAAATGCGCGTCGAAGGCATCCGCACCAACGTGCCGCTGCATCAGGCTATGCTCGAAGACGAGGAATTCGGCGCTGGCGGGCCCGACATTCATCATCTGGAGCGCTGGCTTGCCAAGAGGAAACAGACATGACGCTGACCGTTGAGCCTGCGTCGCTCACGCACGCGGCGGCAGTCGAACGGCTACGGCCGGATTCACACAGGACTGCCCTTGCAATGAAACAGGACGAATCGGAACAACCGCTTCGCATCAGCATGCTGGGCACCACGGCGATGCTGTTCGAAGCGCCGGGCGCGCTCGATCTGCATGCGCAGCGCCGCATCTGGGCGCTCGCGCGCGAGGTCGAAACATGGCCAGGCGTGCGTGAAGCGGTGCCCGGCGTGACCAACCTGATGCTGACGTTTTTCGCGCCGCCGGCGGATCTGAACTCGCTCGACGCTGCGTTGCGCGACGCGTGGGCCGCGGCAGACGAATTGCAGATCGAAGGGCGAATCGTGGAACTGCCGGTGGAATACGGCGGCGAGTTCGGGCCGCATCTGCAGGACGTGGTCGATCACACCGGACTGTCTGTCGATGAAGTCGTGCAGTTGCACTGCGCGCCGCTCTATACGGTCTATGCGCTCGGCAGCCATCCGGGCTACTGCTATCTCGGCGGAATGGACCCGAGGATCGCCACGCCTCGGCGCAAGGTGCCGGTGCTCGGTTTGCCCGGCGGCGCAGTGTCGATCGGCGGCGTGCAGACCGGCGTCTCGGCATCCACGGGGCCGAGCGGCTGGAACACCATCGGCCATACTTCGATGTCGTTCTTCGACCCGGCGCGCGAGAATCCCGCGACGCTCGCACCCGGCGACATGATCCTTTTCCGCGTCGAGAGGATTGTTCCATGATCGAAATACTGTCGTCGTCCGCGCTTGCGACGGTGCAGGACCAGGGGCGTGAAGGCTATCTGCGCTACGGCGTGGGCACAGCCGGTGCGATGGACCGGCTCGCGCTCGCGATCGGCAACCTGTTGCTCGGCAATCCAGACGATGCAGCCGGCATCGAGATTCCGATGTTCCCGTTCCGCATCCGCTTTCTCGAAGATCTCGCCTTCGCGATCACCGGCGCCGATTGCGCGGCGCGGCTGGGCGAGCGGCCGGTGCTGCCGTGGTGGACGGTGCAGGCGAAACAGGGCGACGTGTTGACGATAGGCGTGCCCGCCAGCGGCACGCGCTGTTACCTGTCGCTTGCCGGCGGTGTCGATGTGCCTGTCGTGCTCGGCTCCCGCAGCACTCAATTGCGCGGTCAGTTCGGTGGTTACCACGGCCGTCAGTTGCAGAAAGGCGATGTGCTGAAGGCAGCGGAATTTGCCGGCCGCGCCGCGCCGCAAGATCCTGCGCATCTCGCGGGATTCGGCACCGTGCCGCCTGAGTATTCGTTGCCGGCGCCGTCAGCCGTTTTGCCAGCCGAGGCGGGCGAAACCGTGGTCCGCGTGCTGCCCGCCGCCGAATACGACTGCTACGAGCCGGAATCGCTGGAAGCGTTCTGGCGCGACGGCTGGAAAGTGACGCCGCAGAGCGACCGCTACGGATATCGTCTCGCCGGTCCGGCATTGGTTGCGATCCGTGCGATCGAAAAGCGCTCGCACGGAATCGTGCCCGGCGTGATCCAGGTGCCGCATAACGGGCAGCCGATCATTCAACTGCGGGATGCGCAGCCCTCGGGCGGCTATCCGAAGATCGGCACGGTCATCGAAGCGGATTTGTGGCGGCTCGCGCAGGCGCGCATTGGTACGAAGATTCGTTTTGTTCAGACCACCTATCCGGAAGCCGTCGCGGCACTGGACGAACTGAACGGCTATCTCGTCAAGGTGCGCAATCTCGTCGAGCTCTTTCGTCAATCCCGACACTGAAACATGACCCAAAAAAACGAAGTGGATATCGGCGAGCTTCGACAGATCACATCATGGCTGGCAGCGGTCGATATCGAGTTCATCGAAATTAGCAGGCCCGGGGCGACGATTCGTTTGACGATGGAACAGGTTTCGTGTGCAACCGGGACAAGCGTGGCGGGTGAAGTGGTTTCGCCTGCGGTTCCAGCAGCAGAGGCGAGGGCGTCGCACGGCAACAGTGCGCAGCGGCAGATCGTCAGCGTGAGCGCCGGCTCGGCCGGCATCTTTCTGACGACGCACCCGTCGCGCTCGACGCCCTTGGTAGAAGCTGGCGCTCACGTGAAACCGGGCGACATCGTCGGCTTGCTGCGGATCGCGCAGTTGTGCGTTCCCGTGGTCGCGCCGGTGCACGGCGTGGTCGCGCGGATACTTGCCGCGCACGGAACGACGGTCGGGTATGGCACACCCTTGCTCGAGCTCTCGCCGGCGGCATAGAGCAATCAAAGAACGGAGAGTGAATTGTGGAAATCGACCTGAACGCGGACCTCGGTGAAGGCTTTGGACCGTACCGGATGGGCGAGGACGAAGCGATGCTCGATATCGTGTCGTCAGCCAATGTCGCGTGCGGCTATCACGCGGGCGATCCGGTGATCATGGACAAGACGGTGCGGATGGCATTGGCGCGCCAGATCGAGGTCGGCGCGCATGTCGGCTTCCCCGACCTGATGGGTTTCGGGCGGCGGCAGATGCAGGCCGATCCGCTGGAACTGGCCAACTACGTGGTGTATCAGATGGGCGCGCTCGCCGGCATTGCCAAAGCCGCCGGGCATCGCGTCACGCACATGAGCTTTCACGGTGCGCTGGGCAACATGGCCGCGGCGTCGTACGAACTGGCCGAGCCGCTGGTGCGGGCTGTCGCCGAGTTCGACCGCGATCTGATCATCAGCGTCTCGACCAACACGGAGATCGAGCGGGCCGCCGAGCGCATCGGCATGCGCACGGCGAATACCTTTCTCGCCGACCGTGCCTACGACGATCAGGGCGCGCTGGTGTCGCGCAAGCTCGAGGGTGCGGTCATCAAGGACCGCGCTGCGGTGCTGGCGCGTGTCAAGGAATTGCTCGAAGAGGGCACCATCACGACGATCGCCGGCAACAAGCTCAAGGTCAAGGTCCAATCGATCCTGCTGCACGGCGATACGCCGGGCGCCGTCGAACTCGCGCGCACGGTGCGCGGCGCGATCGAAGCGGCGGGCGGCCGGGTGGTGCCGGTATCGAAGCTCGTGCGCGAGGCGTAGCCGGTCGGGGTGGGTCAAGCCATCGGCGAACCATAAGCCGGCCTTATTGCTACACAGTCAATCCGTCTTTGCTCTGCGTTTTCACCGCGTATACATTGGTAACAGGCTTGTCGCACGCCTCGAAGGTGCGACATTTCAGAACTACAGATAGAGGTCATTCATGCCGTTTTCAGACTACAAGACCGCGCTGGTGACCGGCGCTTCGACCGGGATGGGGGCTGCGATCGTCGAGCGCTTTTGCCGTGAAGGACTCGAAGTGCATGCGCTCGCCCGCAACGCCGATCGTCTGAATGAACTGGCGCAGCGCACCGGTTGTATCCCGCACGCGATCGACGTGCGCGATCTGGCGGCGTTGACGAAACTCACGCAGGACGTCGCGTTCGATATTGTCGTGAACAATGCCGGCGTTTCGACCAAAGGCTCGATTCTGGACGCAGGCGCGGCAGACATCGATTTGCAGGTCGAAGTGAATCTGCAGGCGGTCCTGCATCTGGTGCGCCTCACCATGCCGGGCATGGTTGAGCGGGATCGCGGCCATGTCGTCAATATCAGCTCGATCGCGGGGATCTACACCTTCAACGGCAACTCCATTTATAGCGCCACCAAGGCCGGTATCCACGCCTTGTCGCGCCAGTTGCGCGTCGATGCAACCGGTAGGCGCGTGCGCGTGACGGAGATCTGCCCGGGGCGCGTCGCTACTGACATCTTCGGCCACGTGCATGGCGATATCGAAGAAGCACGCAAGAAATTTATCGACGGTTTCGAGTTGCCGCTGCCCTCCGATATCGCCGATGCGATCGCCTTCGCGATCGCCGCACCGCTGGCGGTCAACATCAGCAATATGGAAATCCTGCCCACGCTGCAGGTGCCCGGCGGGTTGACGACGATCAAGCGCGAACCGGCCGGTCACGACGAGTAAGTGCAAGCCTGTCTTCGAAGCTTGCCGCGTTGGTGGACCGGCTGCTGGCGCTGGTAGTCGGCGCCCGCGCACGCGCGAACGGCGATCCGTTCGGCTAACACATTCCGGCTCTTGCGCAATGCATGCGTGAGAAACATCAGCAGAGCTCAACAAGGAGGTTTTCCATGCGTGGATCGGTACTGGTTACCCGTGCGTCATTTCCGGACATCGTCGATCGCCTGCGCGCGAACTTCGAGGTGACCGACAACCCGGAAGATACGATCTGGACGCAAGCGGAGCTGATTGCCCGGCTGCAAGGCAAGGTGGGCGCCATGACCGCAGGCAGCGACCGGATCGACGCTACCTTGCTCGACGCCTGCCCGCAGCTCAAGGCGGTGTGCAATATCGGCGTCGGCTACAACAACATCGATGTGGACGCCTGCACCGCGCGCGGCGTGCTGGTGACGAATACGCCGGACGTGCTGACCGATACCACCGCCGACTTCGGCTTCGCGCTGATGATGGCGGCGGCGCGGCGCATCACCGAGTCGGAACATTTTCTGCGCGCGGGAGAATGGACCAAAACCGGGCGCTACGACATGTTCGTCGGCAGCGACGTGCATGGTGCGACGCTCGGCATTCTCGGCATGGGCCGCATCGGCCAGGCCATTGCACGGCGCGGCGCGTTCGGTTTTGACATGCGGGTGATCTATCACAACCGTTCGCAACTGGCAGCGGGAGTCGAGGCGAGCTGCCGCGCCCGCTATGTCGACAAGGAAACGCTGCTGCGCGAGTCCGATCACCTGATCGTCGTGGTGCCGTACTCGGCCAGCTCGCACCATGCGATCGGCGCGGCGGAGCTCAAGCAGATGAAGTCGTCGGCGACGCTGACCAATATTGCCCGGGGCGGCGTGGTGGACGATGCGGCCTTGGCGGTGGCGCTCGACGAAGGCAGCATCGCGGCGGCCGGTCTGGACGTATTCGAAGGCGAGCCGGCGGTTTGTCCGGCGCTGCTCGCGCAAAAGAACGTGGTTCTGACGCCGCACATCGGCAGTGCGTCGGTCAGCACGCGACGCGCGATGGCCTCGCTTTGCGCAGACAATTTGCTCGCCGCGCTCGGTTGCGGCGCCTCGGCCGGCAAGCCGCCGACACCGGTCAATCCGCAGGTTCTGACGCGCTTGAGCGCAACTGCCTGACCGGTGCCCGGCGCGGCAGGCTGCGCCGGGTATCGTTTCGCATGCAATGATGTGCGCCCGGAGAGGCGCTGCATACAGGAGACAAATATCATGCTGAACCGCGTCAGTTCCAGTGCCGTCAACCCTCTCGATTCATCATTCCCGAAACTTATTGCACCAGAAGAAAGGCCTCTGCAACGGCCTTTTTTTGCGAGCTAGTATCAATTCAACACAGGAGTCGATGACGACCTCCGCAGGGACAACGATGCTGCCGCAGGTCGATGCAGACCGTGGTCATCGCTTCGATCCGAATCATTGGGATGGGCAACATGAAACTTCATTTTGATCTGGCGACAGTGCTGCAAGGCGACTATGGGGCGTTGTTTCTCCACGGGATCGAACTCACTCTTGCGATGGCTGTGCTGGCGTGGGTCCTCTCGCTGGTGGTCGGGATTCTTCTCACGCTGATCCGCCTCACCAACAATCGTTTCGCCACGGCCTTCGTCTCGACGTTCGTTGCATACCATCGCAATGTGCCGATGCTGGTGCAAATCCTGTTCTGGTACTTCGGCATTTCGAACATCCTGCCGGACTCGCTGCAGGCGCTGCTGAACCACTACAACGGGCAGTTCGTTTTCGCGGTGATCGCAATCGGCTTGTGCAGTGCGGCGTATCTCTCCGAGGACATTCGCAGCGGACTGCGCGCGATTCCCTATGGTCAGTATGAAGCCTCGCGCGCGCTGGGTCTGAACTTCCTGAACGGCATGCGTTTCGTGGTTTTGCCGCAGGCGCTGCGCAACGCAATTCCGCCGATGGTCAATCACGCGGTGCTGCTGTTCAAGAATACGAGTCTCGCCATGGCGATCGGCGCCGCGGAGCTGACCTATGTGACCCGGCAGATCGAGAACGAAACCTTCCTGTCATTCGAATCGTATTTCGTCGCCACGGTGGTGTATCTCGGCCTGTCCCTCGTCATCATGCTGGGCGGCGCGAGAATAGCGACGCACTACCGCATTCCAGGAGCGAAGTGACATGTTCGACATCCTGCGCGACAACTGGATGCTGCTGCTTATCGGGCAGTATCCACATGGGCCGCTAGGCGGCATCGTGCTGACGATACTGCTGTCGCTTTCAGCACTCGTCATTGCCTTTCCGCTGGGTATTGTGGTCGCTTTGGCTCGTATCAGCCCGTTCCCCTTTCTGCGGGCGCCGGCAACGGGCCTTGTCTACATGGTGCGCGGCATTCCGCTGCTGATGGTGATCTTCTGGGTGTACTTTCTCGTGCCTGTCCTGACCGGCTACCCGGTAACCGGATTCGTCACGATGCTGTGCGCGCTGGTGATCTACGACTCCGCTTATCTCGGCGAGATCATCCGTGCGGGCATCGAGGGACTGCCGAAAGGACAAGCGGAAGCCTCGCGTGCGCTCGGCCTGAGCTATATGAAAACCATGCGCGCGGTCATCCTGCCACAGGCGCTTTACAACGTAGTGCCGAGCATGGTGACGCAGTTCGTTTCGACCATCAAGGAGACTTCGCTCGGCTACATCATCAACGTGCAGGAGATCTCCTTCGCGGCGGATCAGATCAACAACCGGCTGCTGACAAAACCGTTTCCGGTGTACCTGATTCTCGCCTTGAGCTATTTCGCCCTTTGCTACGCGCTGACTCAGCTTGCGCAGTATCTGGAGCGGCGCGTGACACGCAAACGCGCCGGCGCCGTGGCGAAGTCCCGCAAAGCGGACGCCGTTGCGCTGGCCGATCCGCTGCCTACCGAGAACTAGGCGTTCAATCATTTCGAGGTAATTCGCATGATCAGGTTTTCCAGCGTCGACAAATGGTATGGCGAATATCACGCTCTTGTGAACGTGAACGCCGAAGTTCGCAAAGGCGAGGTCGTGGTGGTGTGCGGGCCGTCCGGATCGGGTAAGTCGACATTGATTCGCACCGTCAACCGGCTCGAGGAGATCAATCGCGGCCAGATCTTTTTCGATGGCCAGGACATTCATGACAGGAAGCTGGGTCTGAATGCGTACCGCAGCCGCGTCGGTTTTGTGTTTCAGCAGTTCAACCTGTTTCCGCACCTGTCCGTGCTCGACAACATCACGCTTTCGCCGATGCGTGTGCATGGCCTCAAGCGCGCGGAAGCGGAACGCAAGGCGGCAGATCTGCTGTCGCGTGTGGGCCTGTCCAACAAGGCCAAGGCTTTCCCGCCGCAATTGTCGGGCGGCCAGCAGCAACGCG
This sequence comes from Paraburkholderia sp. SSBN10T, assembly GCF_056619545.1. Lineage (NCBI taxonomy): Bacteria > Pseudomonadati > Pseudomonadota > Betaproteobacteria > Burkholderiales > Burkholderiaceae > Paraburkholderia > Paraburkholderia sp. SSBN10T. Next base: position 116,420 of record NZ_JBWQQI010000023.1, on the reverse strand, counting down.
TTGCGATTGCGCGAGCACTGGCGATGGATCCGCCGGCCATGCTATTCGACGAACCGACCAGCGCGCTCGACCCCGAGATGGTCGGCGAAGTGCTGAACGTGATGAAGAGTCTCGCGCAGGAAGGCATGACGATGATGTGCGTCACGCATGAGATGGGTTTTGCGCGCGAAGTGGCCGATCGCGTGTGGTTCATGGACGCGGGGAAGATTCTCGAAACGGCAGAACCCGAAGCGTTTTTTTCGCGGCCGAAACATGAACGCGCGCAGCGATTCTTGTCTGACCTTCGTACGCATTGACGCGCAGCGTTAGCCTCAGCGGTTCCGATTGCCCACCTTTGATCAGCAATGGGTTGCTTTACACATACACTTCAGGAGCATCACGATGCAGGTAAAGAAAATTTTCGCGGGGATCTTGGTCATGGGTGGCGCACTTGCACCGCTTGCCTCGGCTCATGCAGATCAACTGGCCGATATCAAGGGCCGCGGTGAGTTGAGTTGCGGCGTGTATTCGAATGTCGAGCCGTTCTCGTATCCGAATGCGCAGACGCGTCAGCTAGAAGGCATGGATGTAGACCTGTGCAACGCCGTGGCAAAACAGCTCGGCGTGAAGGCGAAGCTGGAGCCGCTGGCCGTCGAAGCGCGCATTCCGCAATTGAAGCTGGGGCGTGTCGACATCGTGGTGGCCAACCTGGCCTACACCAAGACCCGCGCGACGCAGATAGCCTTCAGCGACTCGTACTATTCCACCAAGGAAGTCCTGGTCGTGAAGAAGGCCGACGCGAGCAAGAAGCTGGCAGATTTCACCGGGCAGAAGATCAGCGCCGCCGACGGCTCGACTTCCGCACAGTCGATTCCTCTTTCGATCAAGGATGGCCAGGCAGTGACCTTTCACGATACCAGCTCGGCGTTTCTGGCACTCGAGCAGAACAAGGTCAAAGGCTTCGTGACCAATCAGATGACTGCCACGAAGATCGCCAGGCAGGTGGACGGCACGGACGGCGCGGTGGCGATTGCGTCGGAGCCGATGCTGATCGAGCCGATCGCGGTGGGCTTGCGGCAGAACGAGCCGGCTATGCTTGGCGCCGTCAACAAGGCTTTGGCGGCAATGGAACAGAGCGGCGAGATGAGCGCGATCTTCGACAAGTGGCTTGGACCGAAGACGCCTTATGGCCTGACCCGTACCGACAAGGTCACGCCGATCGACCAGCTCAAGTTCACTCCGGTGTCCTGAAACATAAGGCATCCGATGTAGCGGTGCGCTCGTCGGCGTACCGTTACCTGTTGAATGGCCGGCGCGATCCGGTTGGTTTCATGCCGGGGCAAAGTAGCTGGATAATGCAACGTGGCAGATAAGATTGTGGTGATGGGTGTGTCGGGCTCGGGTAAATCGACGCTCGCGCGCGAGTTGGCCGTCGCGCTTGCCGGCGTTTTTATCGAGGGGGACGAGCATCACTCCGCGCAGAGCCGCGACAAGATGTGCCGCGGCATCGCGTTGTGCGACGCCGATCGCGAGCCGTGGCTGGATTGCCTCGCCGGGCGGATGGATGAGATTCAGGGTACGGTGGTGCTGTCCTGTTCCGCGTTGAAGCGGCGTTACCGGGAGCGTATGCGCGCGCATGTTGCCGCCCTGCGTTTCGTGTTTCTCGACATTCCCTTGTCCGAGGCGCTTGCGCGGGTGGCCGGGCGGACCGATCATGAGTTCCCGGCGACCCTGGTTGCGGATCAGTTCGATACACTCGAGTCTCCCGTGGGCGAAGCCGGGGTGCTCCATCTTTCGGCTTCGGAAGACCGCGCCAGCAATGTGAGAGCGGTGATGCAATGGCTGGGCATATCCGCGGGCGCTTGATGGAAATTGGACGAATTAGAGTCGAGGGGAGGTTGACTTGAATAGCAATTTGAATATGTTCGATCTGTCAGGGCGTCGTGCTCTGGTCACCGGATCGAGTACTGGTATCGGCTACGCACTCGCAAAAGGATTGGCCGGCGCAGGCGCCGAACTCATTCTGAATGGACGCGACGAGACCAGGTTGGCGGCGGCCGTCAGCCGTTTGCGCGATGAGGGAGCGACCGTCCATGCGTCGAGTTTCGACGTGACGTCGGCCGATGAGGTCGCAGCGGCGATCGCCTATATCGAGCGTGAGATCGGTGCGATCGACATTCTTGTCAACAACGCCGGCATGCAGCGTCGCGCCCCGCTCGAAGAGTTTTCCCATGAGCAATGGCAGGAGTTGATCAAGACCAACGTCGACAGCGTGTTCCTGGTCGGGCAGGCAGTCGCGCGGCATATGATCGGGCGCCGGCGCGGCAAGATCATCAACATCTGTTCGGTCCAAAGCGAGCTGGGCCGTCCCAACATTGCCGCTTACACCGCCAGCAAGGGCGCCGTGAAGATGCTGACAAAGGGCATGGCGATCGATTGGGGCCAGCACGGCATTCAGGTCAACGGTTTGGGGCCGGGCTACTTCAAGACCGAATTGACCGAGGCGCTGGTCAAGGACGAGACATTCAGCAAGTGGCTGATTGGACGAACGCCGTCGCGGCGTTGGGGCGATGTGGAAGATCTCGTCGGCGCAGCGGTCTTCCTGGCGAGCAACGCTTCGAACTTTGTCAACGGTCACGTTCTTTACGTGGATGGTGGGGTGACCGCAACGCTGTAGTGTGTGCTTTAACTTGTCGCTTGCGCGTTCGCTTTGAGCGTCGGGCCGACATTCACGAAGTATGCCTCAAATCCGGTGCCCCCTCGTCTGCTGGAACAGCTTCAGGCGTACGGAGCAGTCCTTCTGAGTCGGTCTCTAAAGAAAACGGGAGGCTGATTACGAACCGTGGTGGTAAAACACGGCCCAGTCGCCGAAGAAACGACCGTCATACGCGATCATGCCTTCTACGAGGTCGATCACTATTTCATACTGCGGGCTGGTCGAACTATCGTGGTCGACCATCAGCTCGAAATCCGGAAAGAAGATTCGTGCGATTTGGGGGTCTTCGAACATAAGGTAAAGATGCGCCCCGTATGCAGTGCGGGCATAACGCAGCGGGCCGATCGCCGGACCTTGGAACCCGAGCGCTGCCATTTCCGCGTCCAGCTTATCGCGGCCGTGAAAGAGCCCAAGATATGTGCCGCGCACCGCGGCGTCCATCGAACCATGCAGGGGCAGGGCGCGGCCATCTCGACAGTAAAAGCGAGACTGCGATCCGGACTGCGCAGTGTCATGTCGTGTCGCCTTGCCACCTGTCTGGGTTAAGGTGTCAGCGAGCATTTACCCTCCTTTGTCTGGGGCGCGATGTCTGGTAGTCGTTCTCACGGCGTCCCTTCGGTTCCTTGTCATGATCGAGTGCAGTCAATCGATCAGTTATGCAAAATATATAAATAAGCAGAAGACGCAAAAAATAACGCTTACGAGACTATGCGAACCTCATACACTCCACTTCGCCGCTAGCAGCTTGAGCGAAAGCACACCTATAATAGCGACGGCTACCACAGGATCAGCGATGCTCACGCTAGTGTCAGCCGCTCCTATGCACTTACGCCGTATTCATTGAACATGAAATGCTCTACACTCAAAACAGGTTAAATCGAATACCTGTTTTGAGTGTAGAGCATTTAGCTTGGCCTATCAAGTTGATCGTCTGCGCGAAACCATCAATGCCGGCAAACGAAGGCCGTCGCCCCGAAATTCAGGCGGAGAGAATGCGATATGACAGCCTTGGCGCTTAATACCTCGGAGCATGCGCTGTGTATCAATCGCAATTGTCCAAAGGCAAAACGCACACGGCCAGTGCAAAGCGACTTCCAATGTGTATGCGCAATGGGTGAAGCGCAACTTCCTGGGAAGCCGCGCCTTGAGTAATCTCGCCCAACAAGTCCGGTTACTGATGCGCCAGAACGGAATAGCGAGCGTGAGCGAATTGTCGAAGCGTAGCGGCGTGACGCTGTCTGCCCTCCAGGCGCTCGTCAATGGCACCTCGAACCCACGGCCCTCGACTCTTAGAGCATTGGCGCGATTTTTTTGCGTAAGTCCCAAGGGTTTGATATCCGATCTTTCAGGAACGCATACCGGCCCGGTTTCGTTTCAGTCCACTGCTGAAGTGCTGAGATTTTTAATTGACGACGTTTGCATCAGCGAGCGCGAATTATCGAGACTCACGGGCGTATCGCAGAAGATCATCAACAATATCCTTCTTGGCCGCACGCTTACTCCGACCGACGCATCGCTGGTACCGATCGCCGAGTTTTTTTCGGTTTCCCTCCAGCAACTGAGGGCCGAAGAAAAACTCGATACACACAGACGCAAAGGCGAGACCAACGAGCATCGGCTCCAGAACTATCGCGTTCCGCTACTCCCATGGAGCCGGTTGCTCCTTCTACCCGAATCTTTGGCGGATGGTTCGCTCGACCACGCGCGTACCAAGTTCTCCGAACCTAAGCTGTATGCCACTCAGGTGGGCAATTTCCGCGCGATGGAGCCGATCATCCGGCCGGGCGATCTGCTGATCGTGGACTTCGATGCGGGGTTTTCAGTCGGCGATATATTTCTTATCCAGACGATGGAAGGAGAGATCGTCGTCGGGAACTACGCCAGAAAGCAGCACAACGAATTGATCCATTTTTCGGACCTCGAGTTCGAATCCATGCCCTTGCTGCAGGGGCGATATCGCAAGCTTGGTCTGGTCAAGGAGATCCGCCGGGATGATTGAATGGGATGCAACTCAATACCACGCTTTCATAGCCGAGCGTGTGCGGCCCAATGACGACCTGATCGCGAAGCTTCAAGGCGACCCGAAGCAAATCGTCGACATGGGATGTGGCGCCGGCGATTGCTCGACCTTGGCGCTTCGCACACGCTATCCCGACGCAAGAATATGCGCTATAGATTCTTCCGCCGCCCTGATCGAGGAGGCCCGTCGCAAACAGGCGGCGCTCAACGTCCATTGGCGCACCGGCCATATCGAAACATTCGATAGCGATGAAAAGCCCGATCTGATTTATCTCGGATCGTCGTTGCAGTGGGTTCCCAATCACGCGGAACAAGTGGCACGCCTGATCAAGCTTCTGTCGGTTGGCGGAACACTGGCGATACAGATGCCGAACATGTTCCACACGCCGTTTTACACATCGATCCTCAAGGTTGCCGATGCGCCTGACTGGAAGAGCCGCCTGCAAGGGAAACTGCGGCGGGCTCCGGTTCTGGCAGCCAGTGAGTACGAATCCATCCTGGACTCGCTGGGTGTGACATACGAAATCTGGACATCGACCTACGAGCAGAGGTTTGCCGGCGTGGACGGACTCGTCGAGTGGGCCAAAGGAGCGCCTCTCCGGCCGATAAGCAGCCTGCTTGATCAAACAGCGTTCGAGGCGTTCTGCGACAGCTATGCGGGCCAACTGGCACTGCACTATAAAAACGACAATGGCTCGTGCACGCTCCCGTTTGAGAGAATTTTTGTCATTGCGCGCGCTCGGATTTAACGTTTAAGCGGCGATCCAGCACGCCGCCGTAGCCGTGCCCTGGCATGGAGGAAGGCGCGAAACGATCGATCCCACATGCCCATATTCGGCGCTTACACAGCAAGCGAGAACGGATTGAAGTTTGTGTAATAGTCGTACACATCGACGCCTTCCCGCTTCTTCAGCAGGTGCGAGGTGACATACAGGAACGGCGTGGCAACCACTTCCCACATCACCTTTACGACCACCATCATAAATTGCAGCTTGATCAGGTCAGTGACGGGCAAATTATGATGGAAGGCGATGAAGCTGCACACGTACGAGTAGACGAACTCGGCGCACAGTGTCGACACGATCGTCCTCAGCCAGAGGTTCTTCCCATTGAACCTGATCTTGAGCTTCGCAAGAATCACTCCATTGATCGTGAAGCCCGCGATCATCCCAATCACATTGCCGATGATCATCCTCCATTGTTGATCCATGACCGTTCGATAGGCGTGTTCGTCAACAAACGAGGCGGGCTGTATCGACATCACTGCACTGGTCAGCACTCCAATCGAAATATGGGAGACGATGCAAATCCATAACGTCTGACGCAGCCGCGCGTAGCCGTAGACCTCTTGTATGAGGTCGGCCATGAAATAAATGACGGGGAAGATCGCTATGCCGCCGGGCAGAACGACATTCACGCCGAAGAAAGTCGCGGAAAGAAATCGATGCCCCAGCAGCGCGCAGAAACACCATACCACTACAGTCATCGCGACCAGGTAAGGATAAAAGGCATACAGCGGTTTGTTGGCGCGCTGATAACGGCCGAGAATATTCTGGTCGATATCGCCGTTCCTGAGAATGCTGTCGCGCTGCACGACGGACGTGATTTCGACCAGATCGTCGTAGTCGAAATTCTTGCGCAGGCCGTTGTCGAGCAAGATATCTTTCGCTGCCTTGCGGAAGATTTTCCCAGCCCTTTTGTTTCGGAGAGAATACTTAACGACGACCTCACGTTGCTCCGACATTTCATATCCACAGATCTTGTATGGCCTGGCGTGGAATGCTTCAAAGAGTGTCTGTATCAGCACGACTTTCCTCGGAGATCGGAAGTAAAGTACAAGGGAACATTCGGATAAAGGCGCAAGCTCTGTGATCAACGCGGAATCCGCCTAACTCCCTCGGATAGTCTCGCGATGCAAAAGAATCCGAACCTAGCAAGATTGATAGGTTGAAATATGGCGGGGAATCCGGCGTCTGCAAATCTCAGTCAAGACGCATATACGCGACCGTAGGGCGTCACCGGCTGAGTTGTCGCGTGCGCCGGCCCTCAGCGCCTGTTGTGCGGTGCCCGAGAGGCAGCCGTCATCCGCCCCGGCTTGATCTCACGGCATCCACCGATAAACCACAATACTGGACTCGTTGTAGTTATCCTTCGTGACCACATACTCCCCATCGGACCTCAGATACGCCCTGAGCCCATACATCGAATCCACATCGTTACCCACATCCACGGTCCCCGGATTCGAGTTGATCAGCGTCGTATCGAGTTGGCCCGTAGTCAGATTGAATGCGTCGACATTCGGCACGGTGTGCACATACCCGACGAAAAGATAATTGCCGGCTGCCGTAATCGACTTGGGATTGGCGCTGGTCAGGTTGATCACCGGATTGGGCTTGTTGATATTGCCGGCGCTCCAACCGTGATACACCTCGATCCTCGTCTTCATCGCGGTCCAGTCCCAGCTCCCGGCAACACCTTGGGCGAGGATCATGGTATCGGTGTCGGCCAGGTAGATGATGCGCGTCAACGGCCGGATGCTCTCGGGAATGGAGGTGACGATTGCTGCGCCCCAACTCGGTTTGCCGTTTCCATCGAAACCGGTCAGCGGGTAGTGGTAGATGTGGTTGGTCCTGTCGAGGCCTGCCCACACGTCTCCTCGGCTGTCGATGCAAAACCCGCCCGTGACCTGCAGGCTGGTATTGAACGCAGGGCCCGGAATCGAAACGTCCGGTATCGCGATGTAGCCATTCGCCGGGTTGAAGTGGAAGAAGTAGAAGATTCCCGGGTTCTGGCCTGACGCGACAAGAATCCGGTTGTCGCCAACGGTGACAAGTTGTCCGAAGTGTTCGTCGCGCTGGGTATCGTCCATGTTCAGGCGCGGATCGGACGGGTAGTCGAACGGATCGACGGTGTTCGCCACGAAGGTGCCGCCGGCGCTACCCGTGTAGATGTTGGTGCCGCCATAGAAGTAGGCGGCGTCCGTGGACGGATCGGGCGCGGCGATCGCCTCGAAGTTGAGAGACTGGAGTTTCCATTGCAGGTTGCCGGCACTGTTGTAGGCATGAAGGTCGGTGCCGCCGTTGCGGCCGAGGTCCCACGCTCCGCCCCACGGATTGTTGAGCACATAAAGATTGCCGGCGGAGTCTTTGCCGATGCCGACGATCCGGGTAAAGCGCTTGTCGCCAACCTGGCCTTTGATGCCGCTGGTGGTGTCGAGATAGCCGCCCTGAACGCCGAAGGTGCCGACCAGAGTCGGCGTGCCCGAGATGTTGTAGAGCTTGATGTTCATGTCGGGGCCTTCGTCGCCCACCATGAGCTGGCCGGACGATGCATCGAAATACAACGCGGACGGTCGCGAGGCCGCGGGCATCTGGATGGTGTTCAGCGCAGCGCCGGCCGGACTGAATTCGACGATGGCGGCGGCGCTCTTCCGGGCTACCCAGATATTCCCTGCGCTGTCCACGGCGAGTGCGCCCGGGCTTGCGATATTGATGTCCTGCTGCCAGACGCCGTCGGTGGTGAAGATACGGACGCGGTTGCCGAAGAAGTCGCTCGCATAAAGGAGTGAGCCTGCCGTTGCGAGTCCGGTGATGACATCGGCCCGGCTGACGTTGTTCCATACGCTGACCGGGATGACGAGATCGCGCGTCTGGGTGGCCCGGTTGTATCGCCCCACCGATCCGCTGCCATTCGAAGTGCTGTACTGCAAGGCTGCGAAGATCGAGGTTGCATTGCCGGTGATGGCGCCCCCCTGGAACTCGCTGTGGATGCCGATGGAACCGATGCTGGCGCCGTTCTGGTAGATCGCGACTCCGCCCTCGTTTTCGTCCCAGAAGGACGCCGTATAGATGACGCCTTCGGGCGCGACCCACATCGAGCGTGCGGTATTGCCCACGTGCGTGGCAATGGTTCCAAACGTGTTCGCCAGCCAGTCGGTGGTGTATTGCGCGTAACAGGGCGCACTGACCGCGCTCAGTACGATCAGTACAGTAAGGAATGCAGCATGGATTCGTTTCTTGACCATCAGTGATGCTCTCCGGATCGCAGTTGCCCAAAACTGTAACCCGTCGTCTCCGACAATGGTCAGACAAATTAAATTAAAAAAAATAGTGGGGGCGGTGAGCGAATAGGCCGCTGTCTGAGCGAACCTTCGCGATGCATAACGCCAAAGCGTTGCCTTCGAATAGGCTTTCAGTAAAAAAATACCCGCCTTACGGCGGGCAATTCCACATCGTCTGCAGATATGGAGAGGAGACGCATTCACGATAGCCGTAGCGTCGATTGAATGCAATTCGCCAAAAATCGTTTCTGCGATTCAACGGTGGTGACGCGGCGGCCCGCGTCGTTCGTATAACCGGGGTGGGACTTGGGTCCCTTGAGGGCGCGCCGCCGGAATTTCTGTCCGGAGATATTCAGTGCCTTGCTTGCCTTGCCCGGCAAGCTTTACCGGGTGCCGGGGCTGCGGTCGTCTTTGGGTGGTAACAGCGCACCGATCATGAATCCTCGCGGCGTGCGGTTCATGACGATGTGGCCCCCATGCTTGGCCGCGGTGAAATTCACAAACGCCAGGCCCAGCCCGAAGCCGCTCTCGTTATCGACCGCGCCCGACGGCAACTGGACGAAGCGTTCCGCCACCCGCTCCGACTCCTTGGCCGGGATGCCCGGGCCTTCGTCCTCCACGCCGATCAGAATGCCCTCCGGCGTATCCGCCAGAATACAGCGCACGGTTGCGGCCTGGGGGCCGTATTTCAAGGCATTGTCGAGCAGGTTGGTGACGAGGCGGCTCAGCAGCAGCCGGTCGGCGAAATAGGTGAGTGCCGTGTCCGGCGCCTCGATGTGGATCTGACATCCTTTAGCGACCGCCTTCTCCCAGAGCTGGTCGACCGCATCGATCACCATCTCGTTCAGATCGACCATTTCGAACTGGCGCCATTCCGACTGGGCGCGGGCCAGGTGCAGAAAGCCGTCCGCCAACTCCAGTGCGTGGGTGGCGTGGGTGGCGATACGCTCGAGGAGAGGCGGCAGCGTCCCGTGTTCCGTGCGATACAACTCAAGCAACGCCAGGATGGAGGTTTGTGGCGAGCGCATGTCATGGGAGAGAAAGTCCATGGCATCGTTGCGCTGATGCAAACTAATGTAGGAGGCCGAATGGTAGCGGATGCGGGCAATCAGTTCGATTGCGTCCGGCAGCTTGACCAGATAGTCGTTGGCTCCGGCAACGAACGCATCGCTCTTGACGGTGGGCTGCTCGCGTGACGAAAGTACGACGACCGGCACATTGGCGAGCGCCGGCGTCTCACGATAGCTGCGCACCAGCTCCAGTCCGTCGATGCCAGGCATGATCAGGTCCTGCAGAATCACGGTCGGCTTCACGCGGCACGCCGTGGCGAGCGCCTCACGCCAGTCCGTGCAGATATGCAGATGGATGCCGCTTTCGCTTTCCAGGGCGCGTCTGATCACCTCCCCGACGAGCGGCTGATCATCGACCAGCAGCACGGTGGCTACGGCGGTCATGGAGGTCGGAACTGTAGTCATGGTGACGATAGACGATCTGGTATTGAGGCGAGATGCCCGGCCACATCGGCACGATCAGCGCATGCGTGCGTCGCGCGATCGGGGTGTTACCCTGGCGCGGCGGGAGCGGATCGGGCGTGGGGACCGACTTGTCGCGTCAATATCCGCCACCGCACAAAGTGCGAGTGGCGCAACACGGAGGAGGTGTGAGACGTCCACTGACGCGTCAAAAATCGGGCGGCTGAAAAACCGATGCCGAGATTGCGCGGTTGATAATTTCGCGACTGGTGGATAATTTTAAGATAATCCTTACCCGCCGGGAGATTGATGTTTGTTAAGGATTGTCAATTATTGCGGTGGTGGCTGAGGTCGCTTGGAATGTTAAATGATCGACCTATTGCCATCGGGTTGAGCACGCTCGGCGCTTTTTTCGTTGTTGTGCATTCGCTGGTCTCAGGCGCTGGTGGTTAGGCTTGTTTTGCGCCTGCTTCCCGGTATTTGGCGCCGCTGGCGGATAATTTTCCCGGGGCCGCTTCGGTTAATTCGCATGCCGAATGGTGGATAGACAGGCTTTAAATTTTACCAGTTACTGTGCGGTCGAAATTGACCTTAATAATCTAAATAGACTGCTGAAAAAATCGAATCGAAAACCGGTACTCAAATAAGAAATTATTTATTTCCCAGTATTCATCGCTGCGTAAATCCAACCCTACGAATTCCCTTGTCCGGCATCGCGGCATGAGAACCAGCGCCGCTGCGTTTTCGGTTCTTCCACGGCTGCGCTCACCTCACGCCACCACCGCTGGCCGCGGTGCGGTGCAGCCAGATTCAGCCGCTCGCCCATGCGTGGCGTCGCGAGCAGAATGCCGCGCGCCGCTGCGAGTCCCATCACGCGCTCGAACGGCTCCTGCCAGCGATGCATCGCCAGATCGAAGGTGCCGTTGTGAACCGGTACGAGCCAGCGGCCACGCAAATCCACGTGGGCCTGCACCGTCTGGTCGGGCTGCATGTGGACATAGGGCCACTGCGCGTCGTACGCCCCCGTTTCCAGCAGCGTCACGTCGAACGGGCCGAGCCGCTCGCCGATGCTCTTGAAGCCGTCGAAGTAACCGGTGTCGCCGCTGAAGAACACGCGCAGGTCGTCATCGACAATGACCCACGAGGCCCACAAGGTACTGTTGCCGTCGAACAGGCTGCGGCCGGAAAAATGCTGCCCCGGCGTCGCGGTAAACGACAGCCCGTCGATATCAATGCCTTGCCACCAGTCGAACTGATGCACCTTCGCGGCGTCGATGCCCCACTCGACCAGCCGGTCGCCCACACCCAGCGGCGTCAGAAACACCCCGGTTGTCTTGGCCAGCGCGAGCACCGTCTCGCGGTCCAGGTGGTCGTAGTGGTCGTGCGAGAGGATCACGCCGCGCAGCGGCGGCAAGTCGGCGAGCGTGATGGGAGGGGCGTGAAAACGCTTTGGGCCGATGCTGCGAAACGGCGACGCGCGTTCCGCAAAAACCGGATCGGTCAGCCAGAACTGGCCTCGCAGCTTGAGCAGCATGGTGGAGTGTCCGAGGCGGTACAGGCTTCGGTCGGGCGCCGCGTCGAGCTGTTCGCGCGTCAGCGCATCGACGGGCAGGGCGCCGGCCGGCACGGTGTCGTCCGGCTTGTTGAGCAGCATGTTCCACATGATGCGCAAGGTCTTGCCGATTCCTTCAACCGGACGCGGCTTGACGTTGCGAAAGCGCTCGCCGTCGTGCTGCGCCGATGCGCTGAACGCATCACGGCCGCGCCGCGCGGCCGTGATGCCCAAACTACGGCGGATGGAAGCGCTGAACGATGCCATGGAAGACGTCCCGGTGGGAAAAGTAGACTGTTCAGTGTAGTTTATCCTGGAAAAAAGTAAACTGCTTGGTGTAAAGTTTACGGATGGACGCCAGCACCCACTCCCTTCGCCTGACCGATCGCAAGCGCGCCGCCGTGATCGGCGCAGCCATCGAGGAATTCCTCGCCGCCGGCTTCGACGCCACCAGCATGGACCGCGTCGCGGCCCGCGCGGGTGTCTCCAAGCGCACTGTCTATAACCATTTCCCGAGCAAGGAAGCGTTGTTCGCCGCGATTCTGTGGCAGTTGTGGGACTCGAGCGACGCGGGCGAAGCACCCGCCTACTCGGCCAGCCGGCCGTTGCGCGCACAGTTGCTCCAGTTGCTGACGAAAAAGCTCAAGCTGCTGAACGACGAGGCGTTTCTTGCGCTCGCGCGCGTGGCGATCGCGGCCGGCATTCATTCGCCGGAACGCGCGCGCGACATGGTGGCACGCATGGGCGAGCGCGAAGAGGATCTGACCGTATGGATTCGCGCAGCCGCTGCCGATGGACGTCTCAAGGCAGCCGATCCCACTTTCGCCTCGCTGCAATTGCAGGGTCTCGTGAAAGCATTCGCGTTCTGGCCGCAGGTGACGATGGGGCAACCGCCGCTGACGAAAGAGCAACAGAAGCAAGTGGCGGAATCGGCTGCGGATATGTTCCTGGCGCGCTACGCGTCATAGACGGGCGGCGCGGCGCTCAAGCGCGTGTTCCAGCGGATTATCCCGCCCGTTCCGGAAAAGCCAGCGTCACTCGCAGACCGCCGTCCGGCGCATTGGCGACGCAAAGCGTGCCGCCGTTACGGCGCGCCAGTCTGCGCACAATCGCGAGTCCCAGGCCGCAGTGGGCATCGCCGCCGCGAGCGGCGTCGAGGCGCACGAACGGTTGCAAGGCATGCTCCAGTTGATCGTCGGGAATGCCCGGGCCGTGGTCGCGTAGCGTCATCGTGTATTTGCCCTGCTGCGTGCAAGTCGTGATTTCGACGGGCGGTTCGCCATACGTCATGGCGTTTTCCAGCAGGTTGACGAGGATGCGGTCGAGGTCGACCAGCGGCAGGCGGAAGTGGCTGCCTGCTCGCAGATCGAGTTTCACCAGCGAGTCCTCCGTATCCTCGTCATGTGGCACGCTGCCGTACTGGCTGAGGCAGAACGCATCCACCGAAACGAGTGGCGCGCCGTCGGCACGGTCGCGCACGAAGTCCAGAAACTGCGCGACGATTCTGCCGAGCGACTCGACGTCGCCGATGAAGCCGAGCCGCTCCGCGCCGTCAGGCAGGAGGTCCGCCCGGACCTGCATCCGCGTGAGCGGGGTGCGCAGATCGTGAGCGACGCCCGCCAGCATCATGGCCCGTTCCTGTTCGTATTCGCTGATCTGCTGAATCATTTCGTTGAAGCTGACGATCAGTTCCGCCACTTCGCGCGGGCCGCTTACCTTGACGACGGGCGTGCTCACGCCGATACGAAATTCCCGCGCCGCATTCGCCAGCCTGCGCAGCGGCCGCTGGGCCTGCCACGCGCCGAGGAAGGCCACGAGGATCGCAAGGGCAAGCATCAAAGCCAGCGCGCTGTGCACGCGACCTTCGCTCAAGGTGGCGTCCGGTACGCGGATCCAGTTCTCGTCGCCGGCATAGCGTACCCAGACCGTACCCGTGTCGGCTGCCAGCACGACCTGGGTGCCCGGGGGCAAATTCTTGCGCATCGCGTTCTCGTACAGGCCGTGCGTCTCGCGCCGGGAGGGCGGCCCGTTGCCCGGGGTTGCATCGTGTGCCTCGAGGTAGTTCACGCCGAGCGCCGCCGCGATGTGTTTTGCCGCCTCGATACTGTCGTGACGGGCCTCCTCAACCACCTCGATGCCTCGGGATTCATGTTCGGCATGCATCTGGTTGGCTTCGCGACCGAGTACGAATAGCGACGCCATGTAGGCGAGGACGAGCAGGCCCGTCGTCATCAGTGCAGCACGACCGAAGATCGTATTAATTGGATTTTTCATCGTCGCTGTCACTCGGCACGAACATATACCCTACACCGCGCACGGTCTGGATCACGCATGGTTGCGACGGGTCTTCCTCGAGCAGTCTGCGCAGGCGCCATACCGCGAGATCCATGCCGCGCTCGGTGATTTCCACGTCGGGGCCGTACAGCAGATCGAGCAGCTTTGCCCGCGACAGGGTTTCCATGGGATGCGTCACGAGCACTTCGAGCAGGGCGTAGTTCGTGCCCGTCAGCTTGATCCGTTTGTCGTCGCAGTATAGAGCGCGTGCCGCCACGTCGAGGCGGAACTTGCCGAACCGATAGGTTCCCTGACGTCCGTTGACGGCCGGCGACGATTGGCTCGAATGGCGGCGCAGCACCGCTTTGATGCGCGCCAGCAATTCCAGAGGCGTAAACGGTTTGCCCAGATAGTCGTCGGCGCCCAACTCGAGGCCCAGTACGCGGTCCACGTCTTCCGCGAGCGAGGTCAGCATGATGACGGGAATCGCGTCACCTGTCTCGCGCAAATGCTTGAGCGCGGTTAGTCCGTCGATGCCGGGCATCATCACGTCAAGCACCACGATCGACGGCCGTTCGAGCGCCAGGCGGCTCTCCAGATTGGTGGCGTTGTGCAAAACCGAGAACTCGATGCCGCGTTGCTGGAAAAATTTTCTCAGAAGATCACGCAGTCCGGCATCGTCATCCACCAGCAGAACCTGAATCGTTTCACTCTCCACGAATACACTCCTAGCAGGTCTGTACGACACGTGAGGACGCGGGCAGGTCGCCCGGGACGTGCTTCAGTGCCGCGTCAGACACTGGAAAGTCATGCCGACAATCCTACCCAGGTTCAGCCTGGCGTTGTGTCTACGCCTGAGCAAGTCCTTGCGAAAGACTCCTGTAAGCGTGGCGTGAATAAACAAGGCCGCCTGATAGGCGTCGAAATCGGCGGACAGTTGCTCGCGCGAAATCGCATGGCGCAGCGCCAGCTCGATCTGCGTCTCGGCAAGGCGGTTGGCCGCCCGCACGCGTCGCCAAAAGAGCGCCGTCTCCTCGGTGGACTCGCATCGCGCAAACACGATGCTGTAGAAGTGCCGCATCCGCGTATCGAGTAGCGCGCGGCGCAGGCGCACTTCCAGTTCCGTGCGCAGCGTGGCCAACGGATCGGGGTCGTCCGCAGGCGAGGGAACGGCAAACGGGTCGAGCGGCAAGGCGAATCGCTCAAAAATAGCCTCGAATACGGCATCTTTATTTCTGAAATGGCCGTAGATCGCTCCGCGCGTCACGCCTGCGGCATCGGCAATTTCATCCAGGGTGGTTTGCGTGACGCCATGACTGAGAAACACGGCTTCCGCTGCATCGAGAATCGTTGCGCGTGTGTCCAGCGCCTGCGCCTTGGTTCGCCTCATATCTTTCGATCGATGTCTGCCGCGTCTGGATGCCTGGCGACACGCCGACCGCCCAGTAGAGCACATGGCCCGATCATAGCTGGCGTGATGAGAGCCGGCATTAGCGAGTTTTTCAGATTATTTCAAAGTGAAATTTATGAAACCCTGATTTCATTTAAGGTTGCCCGTGCGTTCGGCTCATCGGACAGGCTTGCCACGCATTCTGCCGCTGCGATCCACCGATGCCGGGTTTGGCAATCGTTACTGTGCTCACCTGTTTCCGGACGCCATCGAAGTCTTCGAAGTGTTTTACACGGCTAAACGGAGTTCACTTGAGCAACCTGTCTCCACTCGGTCGACTCGCTCTCTCTGTCGTCAAGATGAGTAGTCCTATTCGGGCAGAGCGTCTCTTCCGGTCGACCTCATTGTCACGCGCGCTACGCCGCAGCAAGCGAGCGCCCTCGTCGTGGCACGCCGTGCGAGCCGGCTGTGCGCTGGCTGCCACGCTGTGTGTCGCGGCCTGCGCCGTCGGTCCCGACTACCGCAAGCCGCCGCTGGCCATTCCCGCCACCTTCAAGGAGGGGGCCGACTGGCAGCGTGCCCAGGCGAACCCGCAAGGCGCGATTTCAAGCACCTGGTGGCTCGAATATCACGACGATACGCTGTCCCATCTGATCGACCAGTCGCTCAAGGCCAATCAGTCCATCGCCGCCGCGGAAGCGGCCTACCGGCTCGCCAAGGCCACCGTGGATGCCAATACGGCAAGCCTCTTTCCCACGGTCGGGGTGGGGCTGTCCGGATCGCGCAGCGGCTCGGGCCCCTCGGCCAGCACGACCGGCGCGGGCACCATCAGCAACCTGGCCACCGCGGACGTCTCGGCGAGCTGGGAGGTCGACCTGTGGGGAGAGGTGCGGCGTGAGATCGAGTCGGCCAAAGCGAGCGCACAGGCGAGCGACGCGCAGCTCGCCGGCGAGCGCCTCTCGATTGCGGCCAGTGTCGCTTCCGACTATTTCGCCCTGCGCCAGGCCGATATCGATATCGATCTGCTCAAGCAGCAGCAGGACATCGACGCCCGCATTCTCGAGATGACGCGGGCCGGGTTTCTCCAGGGCACAGCGTCGAACGACGACGTGCTCACGGCGCAGGACACGCTGGAAGTGGTGATTGCCGATCTGCAAACCACCGAGACCTCCCGCGAGCAGGACGAGCATGCGATCGCCGTGCTGACCGGCACGCCACCGGCGAGCTTCTCATTGCCGCCGCAGCGCGATTACACCTTCGCCACGCCCGCCGTGCCGCTGGGGTTTCCGTCGCAACTGCTGGAGCGACGCTATGACGTCGTGAACGCAGAGCGCACGGCCGCTGCGGCGAACGCAAAGATCGGCGTAGCCGAGGCGGCGTTCTTCCCGACGCTGACGCTTTCGGCGGAAGGCGGTTTCGAACACAACACGTTGGCGCACCTGTTCTCACTGCCAAGCCGCTTCTGGACACTTGGCCCGGATCTCGCCGCAACGATCTTCGACGGTGGGGCGCGCACGGCAGCGGTTCACGAGGCCGAGGCCACCTACGACGAAGACGTCGCGACCTATCGCGAAACCGTGCTGACGGCGTTCCAGAACGTCGAGGACAGCCTGTCTTCGTATAACCATCTGCAGACGCAGGCGCAGTCTTTCGCAGGTATCTACCAGCGCAACCGGCAGCTTTTTGCCAGCGAACAGGCCCAGTTGCAGGCCGGCACCGCCAGCGAACAAAGCTTGCTGACCCAGCAGCTCACGCTGCTGCAGGCCGAGCAGAACCTGAAGGACACGCAAGCCTCGCTGACTGCGAGCAGCGTCACGCTGGTCAGGAATCTCGGCGGCGGCTGGCAGTGGGACGATGCGAAGGGTGCGGCAGTGAGCGCCAGTGCGCCTTCTACCCAGCCGTCATCGGAACAAACATCAGGAGTCCTGTCGCAATGAATGTTCGCCGTGAATGGGATCGCTTGAGCGAACCGGGTGTCCGGGCCAACGCCGGCTGTGTGGAGCGGCCGGGATCGACGCAATTCGCTGCGCGCCGCGCCGGCACTGACCGGTTGCGTCGGGAATCGGGAAAAACTGGAGTGTTCATGAAGTCAATATCGTTGCCGAGTCTTGGCCTGTTCGCCATGTTTGCCCTGTACGGCTGCGGCAGGCACAGTCAGCCGCCCGCACCGCCTCCGGCTCAGGTGGGCGTCATCGCAGTCGAACCGCAGAGCGTTGCACTGACGAGAGACCTGGTCGGACGCCTTGCACCGTACCTGAGCGCCAACGTCACGGCGCGCGTTTCCGGCGTCCTGCTCAGGCGTGTCTACACCGAGGGCAGCGAGGTCAAGGCCGGCCAGGTGCTGTTCGAGATCGACCCTGCGTACTATCAGGCTCAGCTCAACAACAATCTCGGCGTCCTCGGCGAGGACGAGGCCACCCTTCAGAACGACCGTGTCAACGCCGAGCGTTATCACAAGCTGCTGCCGGTGGGATCGGTATCGCAACAGACGGCCGACAACGCCGATGCAACCGTTCGCACCGACGCGGCCAAGGTCAAGGCCGACCAGGCTCTCGTGGAGAGCGCACGCGTCAATCTCGGCTACACCAAGGTGACCTCGCCGATCGGCGGCATCGCCAGCCAGCAGCAGGTTACCGTCGGCGCCTTGGTGGGCAGCAGCACCAGCGACGCCGGTTCCGGCGGCACCTTGCTGACAACCGTCAACCAGATCGATCCGCTCTATGTGAACTTCACCATGAGCGCAGCGGACCTGCTGACCTTGCGGGAGGCAAGCAGCCGCGGCAACGTCGCGCTCGCCCAGCAGGACAGGACGACGGTGCAGATCGTCTTGCCCGATGGCAGCCGCTACGCCCAGACGGGCGTGCTGGATTTCTCCGATGTCACCGTGAATGCCACCACCGGCGCGGTCAATCTGCGTGCCAAGGTGCCGAACCCACAGCATGAATTGTTGCCGGGGATGTATGTGACGCTGAGCGTCAACCTCGGCCAGCAGCACGATGTCTTCCTCGTGCCGCAGCAGGCGTTGCAACGCGACACGGTCGGCGCCTACGCATTGGTGGTCGACGGAACCGGCAAGGTGGTGCGCAAGGACGTCAGCGCAAACGACAGTTCAGGCAACGACTGGATCGTCACCAGCGGCCTCGCAGCCGGCGAACAGGTGATCGTCTCGGGCCTGCAAGGCGCGCATGAGGGCGCTCCGGTCAAGGCCAGCCCGTGGCACGCCCCCGCAGCGGCCTCGCCGCAAGGTGGTTCCGCCCCGGCGGCAGGTGGCCAGACTGCCGGCAACGCACAATAAGGAAGCCGTCCCATGCCACGCTTTTTTATCGATCGCCCGGTCTTCGCCTGGGTGATCCCGATCCTGATCTGCATCATCGGTGTGATTTCGATGCTCAATCTCGGCATCGATTCCTATCCGGACATCGCACCACCTGAAGTTACCGTCACGGCAACCTATCCTGGCGCCAGCGCGGCGACCATGGAATCGACCGTGACCCAGGTGATCGAGCAGCAGCTCACCGGCATCGACAACCTGCTGTATTTCAGCTCCTCGTCCAACTCCAACGGTACCGTCACCATCACGTTGAGTTTCGCGACCGGCACCAATCCGGATACGGCGGAAGTGCAGGTGCAGAACAAGGTCAGTCTGGCCCAGCCGCTGCTGCCGAGTCAGGTGACCCAGCAGGGCGTGGTCGTCGCCAAGGCGAGTCCGGACATTCTGATGTTCATCTCGCTGCAGTCGAGCAACCCCGCTATCGATGCCTCGCGTCTGAGCGACATCATCGCTTCGCAGATCCAGCCGGTGGTGGCACGGATCAACGGGGTGGGTAACACCTTCATGCTGGGTTCGGAATACGCCATGCGTATCTGGCTGGATCCGGACAAGCTGCAAGGCTATGGCCTGTCGACCACCCAGGTGCTCAACGCGGTCAGCGCACAGAACGCGCAGTTCGCCACCGGTTCGCTCGGCGCCGACCCGGCCGTCAAGGGCCAGGCGTTTACCGCGACGGTGTCCGGCGACGCGCTGTTTTCTTCGCTGAAGCAGTTCCGCGACATCATCCTGCTGACCAACAGCAACGGCACGGTTGTCAGGCTGAGCGACGTGGCCCGCATCACCTTCGGTGCGCAAAGCTACGGTTCGGCCTCGGTCTTCCACGACAAGGCCGCCGGCGGCATGGGGATCTACCTGCTGCCCGGCGCCAACGCCCTTTCGGTCGCCAAGGCGGTGAAGGCCGAAATGGCCGTGCTGGCCAAGGATCTTCCGGCGGGTGTCACCTGGGACGTGCCTTACGACACGACGCCGTTCATTACCGCGTCGATCACCGACGTGGTCCGCACGCTGCTTGAGGCCGTTGCGCTCGTCTTCGTGGTGATGCTGATTTTCCTGCAGAACTTGCGGGCCACGATCATTCCGACGCTCGTTATTCCGGTGGCGTTGCTGGGCACTTTTATCGGACTGTCGCTGCTGCACTACACGCTCAATCAGCTCACCCTCTTCGGCATGGTGCTCGCGATCGGCATTGTGGTGGACGATGCGATCGTCGTGATCGAGAACGTCGAGCGCATCATGACCGAGGAGCATCTCGAACCCAAGGCGGCCACCCGCAAGGCGATGGGCCAGATTACCGGCGCGATTGTCGCGATCACCGTCGTACTGGCCGCGGTGTTCGTGCCGTCGGCCTTGCAACCGGGTGCGACCGGCATCATCTATGCCCAGTTTGCGCTGACCATCGCGGTGTCCATGGTCTTTTCGGCTTTCCTTGCGATGTCGTTTACGCCGGCGCTGTGTGCGGCCATTCTCAAGCCGACCCACGACGAGAAGAAGAACTTTGTGTTCCGCTGGTTCGATAGCGGTATCGCTCGACTCAACCAGACCTACTATCGCCAGATCAGCGGGGCGGTACGTCACGCGCCGCGCTGGATGATTATCTTTGTACTGCTGACCGTGCTGGCGGGTCTTCTCTACACGCGTTTGCCGACCAGCTTCGTGCCGGACGAGGACCAGGGTTTCATTCTCGCGCTCGTCAACCTGCCGACGGGCGCCACCCTCCAGCGTACCGACCACGCCATGGCCGAAGTGTCGGACAAGCTCAAGCATAGTCCCATCGGCAAGGACATCGACGATGTGTTTCAGATCGAAGGTTTTAGCTTCGTGGGGAATAGCGAAAACGTGGGCATGGCGTTCATCAAGTTGACCGACTGGGACAAGCGTTCGGAAACCGCGATGCAACTGATTCCGCAAGCGAACAGGATCTTGCATGGGATCCCGGATGCGCAGGTCTTCGTCGTCAATCTGCCCACGATCCGCGGCCTGAGCCAGTTCGGCGGTGTCGACATGTTCCTGCAGGCCCGTGCGGGCCAGTCGCGCGCGCAACTGGCGCAGGCTGAACGCATTCTGCTCGGCAACGCTTCCAAAAATACGACGCTGTACGGCATCCGGCCCAATTCGCTGCCCGATGCGCCGCAACTGGCGTTGTCCGTCGACCGCGTGCAGGCCCAGGCGATGGGGCTCTCGCTGACCGATGTCTACAATGCGATCCAGATCGATCTGGCGCCGTACTACGTGAATCAGTTCACCTATGCGGGCCGTGTCAAGCGCGTGTATCTCCAGGCCGACGCGCCTTACCGGATGGGACTGGATGCGTTTCAGCACATCTACACGCCTAGCGGAATCAGCAGCGCCTCGACCGGTGCGGCCAGCGGCTACGCCGATATCACCAATACCAGCGGCTACCTGACTCAGGTCAATTCCTCGGCGACCAATACCTCGCTCAGTCCGTACAACATGGTGCCGCTGTCGAGCGTGGTGAAGACGCACTGGGATGTCGGCCCCGTTGCATTGCCGCGCTATAACGGCTACTCCGCCGTCGAGATTGTGGGCAACCCTGCACCGGGCTATTCGACGGGGCAGGCCATGCAGACGTTGCAGCAGATGGTCGACACCGAGTTGCCGCCGGGTTTCGCCGCGGACTGGACTGGTCAGTCCTACCAGGAAATCCTTGCCGGCAATTCGGCGACGCTGCTGATGATCCTGTCGATCGTGGTGGTGTTCCTGTGCCTTGCGGCACTGTACGAAAGCTGGTCGATCCCGGTTGCCGTGCTGCTCGTGGTTCCGCTTGGCATGCTCGGCATGCTGGCGTTCTGCCATCTGAGTGGCATTCCTAACGACATCTACTTCAAGATCGGTCTTGTGACCGTGATCGGCCTCGCCGCCAAGAATGCGATCCTGATCGTGGAGTTCGCCGTGGAAGGGCAGGCGAGGGGCATGACCCTGAACGATGCAGTGCTGACTGCGGGCAAGTTGCGGCTGCGCCCGATCCTGATGACCTCGATGGCCTTCATTCTTGGCGTACTTCCGCTGGTGCTCTCAAGTGGCGCGGGGGCTTCTTCGCGGCACGAAATCGGCACGGGCGTGATCGGCGGGATGTTGTTTGCGACCGTCTTCGGGCTGTTGCTGATTCCGGTGTTCTACGTGGTCGTGCGCCGTATCCTCGGCGACAAGCTCGATGAGGTATCGCACACGATTCCGCATCACGGCGATGAAGGCGCGAATGAAGCCAGCAACTGAGTTCGCCTGGCGTGACGCTCAATATCGCCCGGCTTGCACCTGGGGCTTGTGCTGCGCAACGGGAGTCTCTATAATTCGCGCCTCTAAAGGCTCGTAGCTCAGTTGGTTAGAGCACCACCTTGACATGGTGGGGGTCGTTGGTTCGAATCCAATCGAGCCTACCAACGCACATTCGGCGCAGATAGAAGCTGTTCCATTGAGGCTTCAATCGCTTCGGTTTCTATCTGCTGTCGTGTCTCGCTTTACTCTCCACCTGGCGCCGCGACTCGTTGCTTCCGCCAGGCGCTTCTGCCTGGTCCTTCGCCTGACTCCCCGCCTCATTCAAAAGTCCCCGCTCGTCTGCTCGCTTTCTCGCGCACTGCATCGCCTGCGCGCGTTCCCGGCCAAGGCGCGGTAAAGTCAGAGTCCCGCTGATGTGTCTGCAACTGTTCCATCACAGTCTCGCAACCCCAGCCGCAGGGGACTCCTGGCGAAGAGTCCGCGGCTTTTAAGGAAGCTGGCACACATGAAAAAGCTCATCAACGATGTTTCCGCGGTCGTCCCGGAGATGCTGGACGGACTCGCCGCACTCAATCCCGGTCTTTCGTTGCTGCAGGGCGGCACGATCGTCGTGCGCGCGGACGGCGAAGCCGCGGCCCGGCGCGGTGAGGTCGCGCTGATTTCCGGCGGTGGCGCCGGCCACGAACCCGCCCACGCCGGCTATGTGGGACATGGCATGCTGAGTGCGGCGGTGGCCGGGGAAGTGTTTACGTCGCCGTCGACCGATGCCGTGCTCGATGCGATCCGCGCCGTGGCCGGTCCCGCAGGCGTGTTGCTGATCGTCAAGAATTACACCGGCGACCGCTTCAACTTCGGTCTTGCTGCCGAGATCGCGCGCGCCGAAGGCATTGCGGTGGAGATGGTGATCGTGGCCGACGACGTCGCGTTGGCCGCGAGCGGCGACCACGCGGGCCGGCGCGGTCTCGCGGGCACGGTGCTGGTCCACAAGATTGCCGGCGCGGCAGCCGCCGAAGGCCGTCCGCTCGACGAAGTGGCGCAGGCCGCCAGAGAGGCGGCGGCCATGCTAGGCACCATGGGTATTGCGCTTACGCCGTGCACGGTGCCGGCGGCAGGCAAGGCGGGCTTCGAACTGGCCGACGGCGAAATCGAGTGGGGCCTGGGGATTCATGGCGAGCCTGGTGTCGAGCGCGGCGCGCTCGAACCCGCGGATGCCATCGTTGCGCGCCTGTTGGCGAAGATCGTCGACGATCTCGCGCTGCAAGCGGATGAGCGGGTGGCGTTGCTGGTGAACAACCTGGGCGGCACGCCGCCGGGCGAATTGAACATCGTCGCCGCCTCGGCGTTGCGCTACCTTGCCGCGCGCCGCATTGCGGTGGAGCGCGCATGGGCTGGCACGTTCCTGAGCGCGCTCGAGATGGCGGGCGTCTCGCTCACGCTGTTGCGCCTCGACGATCAGCGGCTCGCGCGCCTCGATGCGGCCGCTCATACGTCCGCATGGCCGGCATTGAGCGGCCGCGTGACACCGGCTCAGATCAAGGATGCGCCGGCCGCGCCGGCCGAGATACAGGGTGCGCGGCTTAGCCGCGAAGCGTCGTTGCGCCGTGTGATCGAAGCGGTCTGTGCGTGCCTGATCGATGCAGAACCGCTCTTGACCGAGATGGATCAGCCTCGCACGCGGCGCACGGGGCATCTTGCACGATCTGGACAACTACCCTGCCGAGGCGGCGCCGGGCGCCGTATTGCGGGCCATGTCCGCAACGGTGCGGCGCGTGGTGGGCGGTACCTCGGGGCCGCTCTATGCGGTCATGTTGCTGCGGGCCGGCAGCGTGCTCGATCAAGCGGGCGGCGCAGGCGGCATTGGCGCGCAGCAATGGGCCGATGCGTTTAGCGCGGGTGTCGCCGCGCTGATGGAACTCGGCGGCGCTCATGCCGGCGATCGCACCATGGTGGATGCGTTGCTGCCGGCCGCCGACGCCTTGCAAGCCGCGCTCGCGCAAGCATCCAGCTTGGATAGCGCGTTGCAGGCCGCGGTGGAGGCCGCGACCTCCGGCGCGGCCCAGACCGCGGCGATGAAACCGCGCCTGGGCCGCTCCAGCTACGTGGGTGGTCGCGCGCTCGGCTTCGCGGATCCCGGCGCGCATGCGGTGGGACTTTGGCTCGCTGCGATTCGCGCCGCTTTGCTTGGCTGAGCCGTTCAGCCGCTGAGCCGCGGAGTTGTTCAAGCTGGACAGGCTAGCGCCCGGATCGCTCCGCGCGAGGCGCTAGCCGCATTCAGGCGGCATGGATCAAAGCGGCTCAAAACGGCTCAACGCGCTGCTCGGACGCGAATCATGCGCGAATCGAACACGCATCAAGCGAGAATCATCCCGGGGATTTCAGCCACCAGGGCGTCGATTGCGCAACGGGTCTTGAGCGGCAGATAGCGGGTCTGCGGCCAGACGGCGTGGATGTCCTGAGCCCGCACGCCGCAGCGTTCCCTGACATAAGCCAGTTCACCGGTTCGGACATGGCGCGCCAGCAGCCAGCAAGGCAACTGCACCAGTCCAAAACCGGCAATCCCAGCGCCTGCGATGGCCTGAATATCGTCGAGGCTCAGTTGCGGCGTGATACGCAGTTCCTGTGCGCGGCCCTCGCTATTGAGCACGTGCCAGGGAACCTGTACGCCGCCGCGCGAATAGGCGATGCCTGCATGCTCGTGGAGGTCGTCGAGGTCCACCGGCGCGCCATATTTCGCCAGATACGACGGCGCGGCGCCAATGCTCATATGCTGCACGCCGAGGTGGCGCGCGGCGAGACTCGTGCTGTCGTGCAGAGCGCCGATGCGTACCGCGAGGTCGAAACCTTCCTCGATGAGATCCACGGCCCGATCGGTAAATGAAATGTCGATTTGCAGTTGCTTGTGCTGACGGGCGAGTTCGAACAGGACCGGCGCGACGCAAAGGTGTCCAAAGGCAATCGGCACGCTGACGCGCAGCCGGCCGCGCGGCTCGGTGCGTTCGCTCTCGAGATCGGCTTGCGCCGCTTCGAGTTCCGCCAAAGCCCGCACACAGCGGTCGTAATACGCCTGACCGGCCTCGGTCAGCGTCTGGCTGCGCGTGGTGCGATGCAGGAGGCGCGCGCCGAGACGTGCTTCGAGCCGCGTGATCACTTTCCCCACCGCCGAGCGAGTGAGATGCAGGCGCTCGGCCGCAAGCGTGAAACTGCCGGCTTCGACGACCTGGACGAAGGTCGTGACGCCATCGAGTCTGTCGGTCATATTGGGTCCATGAAGGAATAATTCACGGGAAAAAACCTCGCCAATCGGGAAGTTTATTCCCGATATATTAATCCGTGAATTCGCGCGAATCGAGTGACCGGGCGCTTTCCGTCAAGCCCGCCGTCAACGTGCGATCGGACTCCATCCACTTCAGGCGATATCCATGACGCTTTCCCGTCCTCCGAAAAACGCGCTCGCCCTCGCGGCGGTGTGCCTGACCTCACTGATGTTCGGCCTTGAAATATCGAGTGTGCCGACCATTCTGCCGACCCTGCAAACCGTGCTGCACGGCGATTTCAAGTCGATGCAATGGATCATGAATGCCTACACGATTGCGTGTACCACCGTCCTGATGGCGACCGGCGCCCTGGCCGATCGCTTCGGGCGGCGCCGCATGTACCTCGCAACCATCGTGCTGTTCGCGATCACCTCGCTGTTGTGCGGGCTCGCGCAAAGCGTATCGGTTCTGATCGTGAGCCGCTTTCTGCAGGGTATCGGCGGCGGCGCGATGCTGATCTGCCAGGTGGCGGTGCTGTCGCACCAGTTCCAGGAGGGGCGTGAACGCAGTCGCGCGTTTGCCGCGTGGGGGATTATCTTCGGCATCGGCCTTGGTTTCGGTCCGATCATCGGTGGTTTGATCGTCGCCGTGTCGAACTGGCAATGGGTCTTCCTGATCCACCTGTTCGTTTCGATCGTCGCGCTGGGTCTGGTGCTTGCCGGTGTGCAGGAGTCGCGCGATCCGCACGCTCAACATCTGGATGTGCCCGGCGTGGTGACGCTTTCGGCGGCTTGCTTTGGCCTTGTCTATTACATCACGCAAGGACCGGATCTCGGCTTTGGCAGTGCGCCTGCCATCACGATCATTGCGGTGGCGGCTTTGAGCTTCATCGCATTTCTTATTGTCGAGAAACGCAGTCCCCGGCCGATGTTCGACTTTTCGGTGTTGCGCATCCGCAGCTTCTCGGGCGCGCTGTGCGGCTCGATGGGCATGAACTTCAGCTTCTGGCCGTTCATGATTTATCTGCCGATCTATTTTCATGGCGCACTTGGCTATGCGAGCGTCAGCGCGGGTCTGTCGCTGCTTGCGTATACGTTGCCTACGCTCGCGGTTCCACCGCTGGCCGAACGGCTCGTGCTGCGCTTCGAGGCACGCCGGGTGATTCCGCTTGGCATGTTCACGATCGGCCTGGGCTTTATTCTGATGAAGGTCGGCAGTAGCGCGCAGCATGCCGACTGGCTCACGATGTTGCCGGGTTGCCTGTTGTGCGGGATCGGGCTCGGCTTGACGAACACCCCGGTGACGAACACGGCCACCGGGGCGGTCTCGCCGGACCGGGCGGGCATGGCCTCGGGCATCGATATGAGTGCGAGGCTGATCAGTCTGGCCATCAACATCGCCGTGATGGGATTCATCCTGCTCGAGGGCGTGCTGTCTTACCTGAAGCGTTCGTCTCCGGAACTCGCGGACAGCGGACACTTGCGCCTGTTCGCCGAACAGGTGGCGGCCGGCGATACGAGTTTGCTGAACCACAGCAGCCCGGCGTTCGCGGCGTCTGATCCGTACGGCGCGATCGCTCACGCTGCGCTGGTGCATGGGTTCGGGCTGGTGATGCTGTATGGAGCGTTGGGCGCGTGGGTGCTGGCTATGCTTAGTGCGTTGACTTTCGGTCCGGGCGCCCGGTCACGCGCTGCGGCGAACTATGTCGGCTAGGTTGTTGCCAATCGATCAGGTTTGCTGACCTGGAGCCGCATCGCGGTGCGCTCGATCCGTCGCAAGTCGACTGGCCCGGCGCACCGCGTTTTTGCTTCTTTGCCTAGCGTGAGCAGACGGTCATGGCCTCGACGAAGGCATCCTGTTGTGCCAGGTTCTGAAAGAAGGCTTCGAGACTGACGTGTGCGTCGTTTGCGAACTGCTGAAGACAAAGCGTGGTGTTCGTGCGTGCGCTCGGCGCCGCTAAGTGGAGCGCGGTCGCAAACAAGGCAAGCAGCACCAATGTGGCCAGCATGCCGACGATCCAGTGCCGTCTTTCCTCTGCCTTGAGGGTGCGCAACTGCGCAGCCTCGCAGGCATTCATATCAGGTGCCGAAAGCTCTTTCATGTGCATTTCCAATTTGATTAGCAAGACAACCATCTGCGGCGAGCGATAACAGCGATACCGAACCGACGAAAGGTGGCTTAATCAAGCGCCTTTCTTACGTTGTGCATGTTGGAGACAGTGGATTCGAATAGCTCGGGCCCGACCTTTCTGCGCATCGCCTTGGCGATATCGGCGCTGGCCTCGTTGATGGGCCGGTCAAGCGCCTTACCCTTGCGGGTGGGATAGACACCCCATTCCCTGCCGTCCTCCTCGCCCTGGCTGCGCTCGACCAGATTCTTTTCGCAAAGATTGTCGATGAGTCGGGTGGCGGTGGGGCGGGCAATACCCAGTACGTCAGCGACCTGACTGCTCAGACACCCGGGCGAGGCCAGCACGACGCGCAGCACGAAGCCTTGCGCCGGCGTCAAACCAAAGCGGGCATAGACAGCCGTCCATTCACGCTCGACCTGGCGGGCGAGTGCGACCGAGTTGAAGTAAAGGCAGTGATCGAACATGACGCTATTAAAGCGCATGATGATTAGCATGGCAACTAATTTATGCGCGCATCGTCTCCAGGCATTGAGGTAATGCGGCAGCGATGCTCATCGGGTGAAGAACGCGCACGTTCAAAGCGCAACGGCGTTAAGATTGACCGCGCGCGGGTGATCCGGTTGTCGTGGGACCGGCTCGTTGCACGCCAGACATAAACCAAACCGATACCAAATGACGACACCTTCGATCATCGTGACTGATGCACCGAGCCCGGACGAGATCGGGCTCATCGGCGACGGCCTTACCGAGTTCAATTTGCAGCAAACCGGCTGTGACGATAATCGTCCCCTTGCGGTGCTGGTCAAAGACCCGGATACGCACCGGGTGATCGGCGGCCTGACTGGCCGCACGTCGTTGGGGCTGATGTTTGTCGACTTGTTCTATCTGCCGCCTCGATTGCGGGGCTCGGGAATCGGCCGCGAGATTTTGCACGCCGCCGAGGCCGAAGCCCGCCAGCGCGGGTGTCGCGCCGCCGTCCTTTATACGATCAGTTTTCAGGCGCCTGACTTCTACAGGAAACAAGGCTGGCAGTCCTTCGGCGAGGTACCCTGCGATCCGCCCGGCACGAGCCGCGTGTTCATGACGAAAGCGCTGGTATGAAACCGGCGCTCCGGCGCGTAGTGCCCGCGGCGGATTCTCGCTGGATTACTGCATGCCGGATGACTCGTAGTTCACGTCGGTGACGATGCCGTTCGGATCGACCGTGACGATCAGATCGCGCTTGGAGAACTTCAGATTGAACGCAGATCCACTCGTCGTATGGTACGAATACACCAGCGCCTGACCGGTCTTATCCTTGATGATCGGGTAGACGGCATAGCCTGCCGGTCTTCCAAGCAACTGGACGACCTCATCACGGGTGGTCTTGCCTTTGACGATTGCCGAGCGCTTGGCCGCATCAAAGGTGCTGGCGTCTTCCTTGAACGAGGAGTTGTAGATGTTCGATACCAGGATGTCTTTCCAGAACGACAGTTCCAATGAGCGAGCCGGGATCACACCAGACTCCAGAGGGGTGCCGCCCGTTGACGCATAGGCGTAGGACAGCATGGTGACGTCCTCGTCATTCCTGGTGACCTTGCTTTCCCGGAACGGGGAGCCGAATTTCGCACGTGCCTCGGAGAGCGTCGTTTTATTGTCTTGCAATACCGCGTCGTCCGGACGCACAAAGTTTGTCCCTGCACAACCGCTTAGCGCAGCGACGAGCGCCGCGCCAAGGCAAAACATCGACATCTTGTTCATTGAGTCCTCGATAGGTGATTGGAGCAATTCGGTTGCGCATATTCACTGGAATGAATTTGTAATATTCGCGAACCTTGCGTGCCCTTCGCATAATGGATATCGGCTGGTGTGCGCAAATCCTTATGCCTTATCGAGTACTCCGGTTTTCAGCGTATGGTGTCGACCACCTCGCACGTGCTGCTGCATCTGTCGACGCCGGCTGCCTTGATCCTGCCGTTCGTTTTCATTCCGGCTCATTGAGCTTTTCGCTTTATCCCGAGCGCTTGGCGTTGCCGTTGTAGTAGTCCAGGTTGCTACTTGTCAGCAGTTGTTGCATGTAGGGACCGTGGCGTGTGAGCGCGGCGCTCGCCAGACATTCTTTCTTTCCCCGCAGCCGGTCGGCCGGATTCAGGTCGGGGGTGGTCTCGGCTGACGGCGCGTCCTCGGCGCTCGGCCAATGCTGGCAGAACAGGCTGAGCGGCTCGCAGGCATGGCGAAAGCGCGGGTGAACCGGCTCACGTTCCGGCATGCTGACAATGGCTCGGCGTCCGAAACGTTCGACTACCGCGGCGTACAGCACTTTCTCCAGAAAGTCGTCGTCCTTCACGCGGATCCCGGACAGCATCTCCAGAAAGTCCGGCGTCGCTTTGGCGATGAAGAATTGCGTGGAAAGCGATTTCCTCTCGCGGATTCCGTAGCGCAAACCGAGCGGCCTGAGCACGCCGGCAAGCCGGGCGCGCAAACGCCGTCCGCGTAGCGGCGAGCGTTTCCACGCCGGTACGCAATCGGTGCTCCAGGACGAGGCGGCGATCATCGTGTCGGGATTCGCGGCAAGGCGATCCAGGTATTGCCTGATGACGTTCTGGTTGAATATCCAGGTGTCCGCTTCGAGATGAATCACATAGTCCGCTTTGAAGCGGGTGACTGCGGCACGGATCGAGGCGAGCAGCAGATCGGCTGCGCCGACGGTCAGCGGGCGAGGTTCGCGCCTTACCAGCACGTCTTCGATATAACGCGTGTAGCCGGTATCGGAACAGGCATGCACAACCGGCCATTTGTGGGCCCAGTTCAGCTTGATGATCTCCATGGAGATGCGCGCGCAATCGGTACGATTGAACGAGGTCAGGCACACGACGACTTGCATGATTGGGAAGGGCGGTCGAATTCCTCGGCATAGTGCATGACGACGGGGCCGGATGCGCGGACCAGACTCTTACTGAAAATTTCGGGCGCTGGCCGGAAAAAACGCCTGACCGGGCAGGGAGCGCGTCCACCGAACCGGCCCGGGTGCTCGCTCGGCAGCCAGCCTCTCGTACCGCTCGACAACGTCTCCCGGACCCCCCGAAGAAATGCTTCGAAATCAAATCGCCCAGGCTCCCTGGCCGTCAAAGGGGGCGGCGTCTTTTCGACCGTATTGACCGGAAATATGAAGCAAGACTTGGAAATCCGTGATTTAACGATTGTGTGGCAACATCCGGTCCAATTGACTTCAGCTGGATTGAATGTATGGGCTATGACCAGGCGCATCAGGCGAATCGCACCGATTCGATCGGGGGCGGCGCGTCTGACATTCGATCGGCTACCAGGAGCGCAGCCTTCGTGATGTCGCCTGCGTTGGGCGACACCCTGAATCTGCTGATCGTCGCGCACAACCTCGTACGCGCGGGCTGGCAGGTCGATATATTCGGCGATCACGCCTACGCGCTTGCAGCCTGGTTCCCCCATTTCAGCATCGCCCCCGCGCTGACCTCAGGCGAGGCTCGTGAGGTGCTCGCACGCTACCCGTACGTGATCCAGATGCACCGTGACCGACCGCTCGCGCAACTACGCGACTGGCATCCCGGTTTTATCGATCTGCACGAAGCGGAGTATGCACAGAGTCCCTATTGCATGGCGAAACGGTTCGCCGATTTCACCGCTTCACGCTTCAACCTTCACGATGTCGAGACATCGAACGGCATGCATGTGCCCGCAGGCCTGAGCTTTCGCAAGCACGCTTCGCGCGTGGCGGTCCATCCCGAGGCCAGCTCGCCGGACAAACGCTGGTTGCCCGGGCGCTTTCTTGAACTGTCCCGCCGTCTGCAGACTGCCGGCATGCAGGTCGAATTCGTCGTCGAGGCGAGTGAGCGTTCACGGTGGGAGCATCTCGCGGACGACTTGCCGCCGCTGCGCTCGTTCGCTTCGTCGGCTCAGCTCGCCGCATGGCTTTACGAGTCCGGCTGGTTTATCGGTAACGATTCGGGTGTCGGACATCTGGCGTCGGCGCTCGGGATTCCGACTCTAACCGTGTTCCGGCGGCGCGGGGTGGCGCAGCGCTGGCGTCCGGGCTTTACGGCTGGGGACATCGTATTGCCGTCGTGGTGGGTGCCGACGGCTGGTTTAAAAGAGCGCTGGTGGCGCGAGAGCATTAGCGTGGCACGCGTCCTGAAGACGTTTTGTGCCCTTCGTTCGCGAGTCGCCGGGCAGTCCGCGCCGATGGAATCAACATAGAGGTTTGAAGGATGAAGGCGAAGCTTGAAGCTGCTGCGTCGATCGCCGTCGTGATGCCGACGGCGATCGGCGATACGCTATTGATGATGGTGCTCGTCAACAATCTGATTCGCAATGGCTACCGGCCCACGGTCTTTAGCTGGGTGGTGAAGGATCTGGCCGACTGGTTCCCAGGTATCGATGTGCGCGACGAGCGGGACGAGGCCGAACCGTTCGACCTGGTGATCCAGCTACGCGCGACGGCGCCTGGGGCGTCGCGCGCCGCCGATGGCGAAGTGTGCGAGATGGTCCGCTTCGAGGCCTTTCAGTCCCACGGGCACATGATCGACATGATTGTCGCGGTGGCGCGCGATGTATTCGGGCTCGCCGACGTCACGCGGGATAACGGCATCACGGTCCCGAACTGGATTCGGTTTCGGGTGTATGAGCGCCGGGTGGCGATTCATCCGACCGGCAGTCACATCGAAAAAATGTGGCCGCGCAAAAAGTTCGTCGCGCTGGTGCGCAAACTCGTGCAGCGCGATTTTGAGCCTACCTTGCTGGTGGCGCCGTGCGAGCGGCAGACGTGGCTGATGGATCGGGACGCGGCGCAGCGGCTGCATTCGTTCGACCGGCTGGCCGAAGTGGCGGCGTGGATTGCCGAGTCGGGGTGGTTTATCGGTAACGATTCGGGCCTCGGGCATCTGGCGTCCGCGCTAGGCGTGCCGACGCTGTCGCTGTTCATGCGCCGCGGCATCGCGCGGACCTGGCGGCCCAACTGGGGGCGCGGCGAGATCGTGCTGCCGTACAACCTGTTTGTGGTCGGTGGGTTGAAGGAGCGCTACTGGAAACTGGCGTTGACCGGGCGCCGCGTGTTGCGTTCGTTCGACCGTTTGCGGCTTGAAGAGGGGCGCTCGGGTTAGCGGCCAGCGCAAGCCCGTTATTAGCGTGAACAGGCCCTAGGGCCTGATGGATGCATGACTGCCCGGCAGTGCGCGGCTTGCGCCGCGCGCTAAGCCCGCGCAGACCGGGCCGCAGGCTCAGCCGGCGGGATTGTCGTCGTCGGGCTGAACGGGCGTGCCTTCAACCGGCGCGCCGATGATGCTGACCTGGAAAATCGGCGTCGCCGCCAGCGATTGCAGGCTCGGATCCTCAGGGTATTGCGCGAGCAGCGGCAGGATCACCGAGCCGCCGATCACCGCGCGCCGGCTGTTGTCCGCCGGACGCAAGCCCCAGACGTCCTGATAGACCAGCGGCACGAGCTGGTGGT
Source organism: Paraburkholderia sp. SSBN10T (assembly GCF_056619545.1). NCBI lineage: Bacteria > Pseudomonadati > Pseudomonadota > Betaproteobacteria > Burkholderiales > Burkholderiaceae > Paraburkholderia > Paraburkholderia sp. SSBN10T. The sequence goes on along the minus strand of NZ_JBWQQI010000023.1, from coordinate 83,550 downwards.
CGTGGGTGACGTTGCCCAGATACAGCATGACGTGGCCGCCGATATAGATCAGCGTGCGCATCGGCACGCCATGCTTCACGAGGTAGTCGAGGCGCTCGGCCGGCGTGGCGGCGGACAGATCGGTCATGCGTCCTGCGCTCATCTGCGTCGACGAATGACGCGGCAGCCAGATACCGAATGCCGCGAAGATGCTTTGCGTCTCCGACGAGCAGTCGTTGTAGAAGTCCATGTTGCCCCAGCCGTACGGACGCCCGATCAAGGCTTTCAGCAGCAGCGCCAGGTGATGCGGGGTAGCGCTGAGTGGCGCCGTGGTGGCCTGGGTATCGTTTAGTTCTGCGATGCGTGCGACGGCATTGCCGTTTGCGTCGCGGGCGGGAACCATGACGCCGCGCTCGCCCGGATGATCGCCCGGCGCGAACGGCAGCAGGGTGCCGGCCGGGGCATCGAAGCGGAACACGCCCTGGTTGTCGCGCACAGGCGCCGACGCGGCGATCACCGCGGCGAGCCCGTTGCGCGCAGCGCTGCGCCAGATATCGACAAACCCGGGGCTCACCATGCCGACCTTGTCGCTGCGGACCCAGCCTTGCACATCCGGTGTCTGGACGTAGTACCAACCGCCGTCGCGGCTGCTGCCCAGCACGTAGAGCGGCGTGCCGGGACGGGCGGCCGAGATCTGCAGGTTATCGAACGGGTAGCCTTCGCCGGCGAGGCGGTGGTCATAGAACGATGGGTCGCGGGTCGGCAGTTCGCGGATCAGCGCGTTATCCGTCGCAATCGCGCGATGCGCGGCGGAATATCCGGGCGCTTGCTGGAACTGGCCGACGTCCATGTTTTGCGCAATCGCATCGATCCAGGCTTGCGTGTGAGGCCGGAAGTTCTGGCCGTAGCCGAGTTCGCGAGCGGCCTTGCCGGTGTTGTCGAATTCCTCGATGCGGCGGCGCTGCAGTGCGGCGATATCGGCTCCGCCGTCGCGGTAGACGCGTGTGTCGACAAAGCTGGGGTTCCACGGCGAAGGATCGTCGGCGCCGGCGCCGAAGTAGCGGGCACGCAATGCTTCATAGTGGGTATGCTGGTCCGCCGCGCTCAGAAACGGCTGATCGTAGCCGGTGCTTGCCGGGTCGATCCAGTGATCGACATCCTGATCGTAGGCTTGCATCGGGAACAGGCTGACCGGATCGATGCGCGCTTCGCCGGCGGACGGCGCCGGCGGCGTGGCGCACGCCGCGAGGGCGAGGCACAAGGCGACGGTGGGCAGGCGCAGGCGGGTGTTGGCGCTACGGCGCCGCGAAGACGGCAGGGCGAGCCGGCGCAGCTTCAGGACGACGGCTTCGATACAGGGCAGTGCGGCAAACGGCATGATGCTCGACGGTGGGTGGCCAAGGTGCAGATGATACGATGGTCTGCGTGTCGAGTTGGTGGATTCGCATCATGCGGCGGCGGCCGCAACAGATGCGGCAGGACCCACGACCGTGTTCGTGGCAGCACCCTCTGAAAACCCCCGCAAAACCGCTGCTAAAAGAAGACCACACACGCGAAGACTACACACGTTGCCGTGGCGGCACACGCCACCATGTCATCAGCACCAGCAGGGCGAACGCCACATACGCGAGGGTGAACACCCAGGCAGGCAGATCGTAGAACAGAAGCCGGCCCACCCAGCGCTGAATGCAGCCCTGCGAGCCGACTGCGCCGGTGCGCAGCCAGTCTTCGAGCACGGTCAATGGACAGGCGATATCCAGCACGGACAGCAGCGACACCACGCCGATGGCGAACAGGTGCGTGATGCGGAACGTCCAGTTGCGCACCCATCCCCAGTGCCGCAGCGAGCCAATCCAGATGGCGGGCAGGCTGCCGACGATGAACGCGGCGAGCAGGGCATGCACGGTGAGTACCGCGTCCGCCAGGGCAAGCATGGTGTCCTCGAACGGTGGCCGGCAAACGCTCGCTTGCAGCGTGTGACGACGTACCACCGTAGCCACACGCGCAGTCAAGCGGGCGCCACATCCCGTGCGGCGGCGGTCATGCCGCGCTCACCGGCCGCGCAGTTCTCCCGCCAGGGCGAACTGCGCGAGAGCTTTCTGATGCACTGACGCTTATTGCTTTAGGGGCGCCGGCGGCGCATCGGCGCCCGGATGGTCGCCGTGCGGCTCGCGGTTGGCCGCAGCAATATCTTCAGTGAGGCTCGTGCGCAGTGTCGCGATCGCCTGATCCGGATTGGCCGGCTTCAGTTGCTCGCGCGCCAGCGAGTCGTAGACGAAGTGCCGCAACATCGGGTCTTGGGTCTTGTTCAACACATCATGATAGATCGCAATCATCTCGCTTTCGTGTCCGGTCATCGCGTACAGCCGGCGCAGTTGTTCCAGATCGTTGACGACCGCGAAGCCCGGGCCGTGCGGCGGCATGCCGTCGAAGTGGGGCGGCTGGCCGTGCTCCGGCGGCGGGGCGTCCTGGGCGATTGCAGATGAGGCGGCGGCGCCCAGTAGCACGGTCAAAGCAGCGGCTGCAGCGGCGCGCAGCGCCGCGGTCGGAATGGCCTTTTTCATGTTGTCGATTCCATCGAGTCAAGGTCGGCGCGACAGTGCGTCGATCATTTCAACACGATAGTCGAGATGGTGTCCTGTAGGGTTACTGCAGCCTATACGTAACTTACAGACTCTTGCACTCGCCGTTCTTGTCTCGCGCGCTAGCGCTCAGAGACTCGCCGACCCGGCTGCCGCAACGCGGTTGCGCCCGGAGGTCTTGGCGACGTAGAGCGCGGCATCGGCGCGCCGCATGAAAGCATCGAGCGAGGTGTCGCGGCCCTGGCGCGCCGTGCCGCAGCCGATGCTGACGGTCATCGCAGGAATGCGTCGTTTGGCGTCCGCGCTGTGGCATACCTCGATTTCGCGGCGAATCGCTTCGGCGACATTCAGTGCACCGCGCTCGTCCGTATCGGGCAAGATCGCCACGAATTCTTCGCCGCCGTAACGGGCGGCGCTGTCGCCTGGGCGTTTCAGGTGGCGTGCAAGAACGGCGGCGATGCGCTGCAGCGCCAGGTCGCCCAGGGCATGGCCGTGCTGGTCGTTGTACCGCTTGAATTGATCCGCGTCGATGAACAGGACCGACAACTCGCGTCCGGTCCGCTGCATCCGCTGCCACTCGGTCAGCAGCACTCTGTCGAGGGCGCGCCGGTTGTTGAGGCCGGTGAGCGAATCCGTCTGCGCCATGTGCTCCAGTCGAGACTGCATCGCGCCGCGGTCACGCAAGGCGAAGGCGAGTAGCCAGATCACCACGATAAACGTGCCGCACACCAGCAGCGCGGATGCGCCGACGATTTCGGAGCGACGTCGCCACTCGGCGAGCGCGTCCTGTTCGGCGGGCGCGACCACGGCGATCAGCGGTGTGCCGGGGATGCGCGCGAAGGTGTAGAGGCGGGTAATGCCGTCGAATGGCGAGACCGCGGAGAACGAGCCGCCCGGGCTTTGCAAGAGTTTCAGAAGGGGCGCCGAGCGAACCGTGAAGAAGCCCTTCGAGCTGGTAATCTGCGGGCTGCGCGCCACGATCGTGCCGTCGGCGCGCACGATCATCCTGACGCCGTGGGGGCCGGCCTCGAGCTTGTCGAGAAGCGCCTGGAAATAGTCGAGGTTGACGGCGATCACGGCAACCCCGGCAAACGAGCCGTCCGCGTTGTCGATCCTGCGGCTTAGCGCGATCGAGCCTACGTCGCCTCGCAGGCGCGAGTGGTAAGGCTTGGAAAAATAGAGACCGAGATCGCGGTGCTGCTGGTGCTCGTAAAAGTAGTCGCGATCCGCGAGATTCGCTTGGGGCGGTGCGTTCGCACCGTATTCGACGACGTTGCCGTTGGCGTCCAGCGCGGATACCGCGCTGATCTCGTGCGCGCTGGTGGTGCGGTCGAACAGCACCTTGTGGCGGACATCCGCATCGAGTTGCATCACGAGCGGGTCGTGCAATCCCGCCGCGACCGCCTGCAGCGAGAGGTCGGCCAACTCGAAATTGTGCTGGACGTCGTTACTCAGAATGGATATCGCACCGCGCGAGGTATCGCGCGCACGGTCGAGTGCGTCTTGCCGCCCCGCGGCCAGCGTGACCAGGGTGAGCGCAAACGCGCCCAGCGCCAGCAGGCTGCCCAGCGCGCCGACCGCCAGTGGATGGCGTCCCGCCAGCACGGCAACGCGGGTCAGGCGAGCTCCGAAATACCTGCGCAGACGTTGTAAGCCCCGCACGGGCAGGGGTGGGGCGCGGTCACTGGTTTGCATAAGGTCGGGTGGGCCGGCTCATTGCGAGCGCGTTACGTGTCGCGGCTCGACAAGGGATTTGCAATGCCGGTTAGCGAGGCGGCCCGAGTCTATCGGCGCAATCTTACGGAGTCTTCCGGGCCCAGTCAGTAAGAGAGGTCGCACGCGGCGCGTTCGGTCAGGCGGTGCGCAATCGCGCCTGGCACGATTGCGCACCGCTCGGTTCTTCACAGGTTAGAACGTCTCCCAGCTTTCGGAGCCGCCGGCTTCGGCGAGCGCCGCAACCGGTTTGGCGACGACAGCCGGCGCCCGCTTCGGCGCCGGTCGCGCGAGCGGCGCGCGAGCCTTGGCCGGGGCGGCGACGGTGCGCGGTGCCGCTGTGGCCGATTTGCTCTCGGTGACCTTGAACACCGAAACCGCGCGTTTTTGCTGCGCCGCCTGCTGTTCGAGCGATTGCGCTGCCGCCGACGCCTCTTCGACAAGGGCCGCGTTCTGTTGCGTGACCTCGTCCATCTGCCCGACGGCCTGATTGACCTGCTCGATGCCGCGGCTTTGCTCGTCGGACGCCGCAGAGATTTCCGCGTTGATGTCGGCGACCCGTTTGATGGCCTGCTGCACTTCGGCCATCGTGCGGCCCACTTCTTCAGCCTGCGACGAACCGTTGTGGATCGTCGCAACCGAGCTCTGGATCAGATCCTTGATTTCCTTTGCCGCGCTGGACGAGCGCTGCGCGAGGCTGCGCACTTCGCCGGCCACCACGGCGAAGCCGCGCCCTTGCTCACCCGCACGTGCCGCTTCCACCGCCGCGTTCAAGGCGAGAATGTTGGTCTGGAAAGCAATGCCTTCGATCAGCGTGGTGATATCGGCAATCTTCGCCGAGCTTGCCGTGATGTCGCCCATCGTCACCAGCATGCGTTCCACCACAGCGTTGCCCTTATCCGCCACGTCCGAGGCATTGCCGGCCAATGTGGTGGCCTGGCGCGCATTTTCGGAGTTCTGTTTGACGGTAGCGGTGAGCTGTTCCATGCTGGCCGCGGTTTCTTCCAGCGAGGCGGCCTGCTCCTCGGTGCGCGAGGACAAGTCCATGTTGCCGGCGGCAATCTCGCTGGAGGCCACCATGATCGACTCGCTCGAGCTCTTGATGCCGCGGACGATATCGGCAAGATGCGTGTCCATCTGCTTGAGCGCGCCGAGCAGATGGCCGAATTCGTCTTTCGAATGAATCGTGAGTTCGTTTTCGAGCTGACCTTCGGCGATGCGCTGCGCGACCTCGACAGCCGAACCTAGCGGCGTGATGATCGCCTTCAACAGATAGATCGAGGCGGCGATCGCCACGATCAGGCCCAGCACGATTGCACCGATTGAGATCCACAGCAACGTGTGATATGTGTCCGTGCCCTGGTCGGCCATGTCCTTGACCTGGGTGCCGTTGGTCTCGATGTCGCGGTCGATGGCGTCGGAGAGTTTGATACCCACATCGCGCATCTTGACGAGATCAGCGGCGGCGGCGTCGAGCGTGCCGCTGTCGACGGCCGCGAGCGCCGTGTCGGTCAGCGATTTGAAATCGCCGAATTGCGCGGCGATCTGATCGGCGATTTTGCGCTCGTTGTCATCGGAGACCTTGGCCGGGTAGTAGTCGGTCCAGGAGGCGTTTAGTTTTTTCTGCAGGTCGCGGATACCTTCGCTCGCCTGCTTGGCTTCGCTCGGGTCGTGAATGGTGAGCAGACGGCTCAGCGACAGACGAATCTTCAGCACGTCCGCTTGCGTAGCAGCCAGGTCCTCGATCGGCACTGTGCTGCCGGTGTACATCGAGCTCATATCCGAGCTTAGGGCCGCGAGTCCGCGAACGCCCATCAATCCGATACCTATCATCAAGACGATGCACGCGCCGAGCGCGAGAATGATCTTGAACTTGATTGTGTTCGTCAGCTTATTCATTCAGATACCTGTACACGATGGGAAAAATCGATCTCTGCGGAGGGCGGTTGCGTGCGGTGTTTTGTCTGACGAAAACCTTATGCTACGCAGCGGTGTACTTGTGTAAACGACACGCAGCATCAGTTCTTGAGGCACGCAGCGAAGATTTGTCCGATCTCGCCACGAGATTCACGGGCTCCTTTCACTGCATTACGGAGACGCACCACTGCACTCACGCCAGGTCTGTCCCTTAGCTGGCGCAATGAATGCAGAAAGCGCATGATGGCGGCATGTGCAGGCATGATCCGCAGGCACACGCGAGACCGACCGATGCCCATTCATCGGCCCACGGGCCATCGTTGCCGCGCGGTTGGTCTGTACTTAACGGCCCAGGAGGAACAAGCATGGAACGACCGGACGCCGCCAATCCATTTGGCGAATTCACCAAAATGCTGGAGCAGTTCAAGCTACCTGGCTTCGACGTGCCCGCCATCATGGAAGCGCGACGCAAGGACGTCGAAGCGCTGGTAACGGCGAATCAGGCGGCCCTGCAGGGCATGCAGTCGCTCGCGCAGAAGCAGGCCGACATGCTGCGTTCGACGCTGGGCGAGCTGCAGTCGCTGGCCGGCCAGTTCTCCGCGACCGGCGGGGCGCCCACGCAAACGGCCGAACTGGTGCAGCAAACCTTGCATAAGGCGTTGGCCGATATGCAGCAGCTTGCGCAAGCAGCGTATCAGTCGCAAGCGGAGTCGTATGCCGTGATCGCCAAACGCGTTGAAGAGAACGTGCAGGAACTCAAGACCCTGTTGCAGCCGAAGAAGTAACAGAACGGCGGTATCGACCCACGCGTGCATTCGATGCGTGCGGGTCGAGCCCAATGCCGGCGTCGATCCGAAACAATCGGTCAGCGCCGGCATTTTTCATTTCAGCACGAGCATTCGCAATTCGGCCCGTCGCAGCGTGCACGAAATCATTGCATTGAGATGTTGCTGGGCCTGTCTCATTCTTCATACGAAAATAAGGTTCGCAGAACGAAAGGTATGAGGAGCCGAAATCTGGCTGCTTTATTCAATGCCCGTTTAATACGGCGAACACATCTGCTCGCCGCACTGGTTTTTTTACAGCGGCCCTTATTTTTTCTGATGCCGTTCGCTTAAAACGCCCCAGCAGGCACGAATCGCCGTACAGGCACCGCCAGTCGCGGTGCTTATCTTCAAATTCAAACAGCTCGCGTCGGTCAGGCGGTTTGGAGCGCGTGCCAAACGATTGCGAACGTCCATTTCTTACCTAAAGTTTCGCGCCGCCACTCCGTAGACGCATTCACGCAGCCTCTCCAGGCGTGATTGAAGCACCGGTACCCGCCGGTCGAGGCGTGCGCCCCTTATTCGTCGTTCGCGATCGGCACGGTGGATCACGAGCGTTTTCACCTCGAAGGAAATCACTTGAAAACGATGCTTCATACCAGCATTGCTTGCGCAATGCTCGGGGCAAGCTGTGTCTTTTGTTTGCCCGCACAGGCCGCCCTTGGTCAGAACGTCAGCAGCATCGGCAACGATCAGGTGCTCATGCATGCCACGGCACATAGCGCGACTTCGCAAGCTGCGTATACGGTTCATCTGATTACGCTGCCCTCGGGCACGGTGGTGCGCGAGTATGTCGCGCCGAACGGCACGGTGTTCGGTGTGGCCTGGGAAGGGCCGACCTTGCCGGACCTGAAGACGACGCTCGGCGCCGCCTTCGATCAATACGTGGCCGCCACGGCGACGCGCCGTGCTACGCCGCTCGCCGTATCGAACAGCGATCTGGTGGTGTTCTCAGGCGGTCATTTGCGCGCCTTCGCGGGCCACGCATACCTGCCGGAAGCGGTGCCTGCGGGCGTCGATGTCAGCGTCATTCAATAGCGGGGCGATCATGCGAGCATCAGATTCGTTCCTCAAGCTACTGAGCGCCGCCGCTCTCGCGTTGCTGCTCGCCGCATGCGGCGGAGGTGGCGGCGGGGGCAGCAGTGCGAGCGCCAGCAACTCGAGCGCGTCGACCTCGACGCAGTCGGCCACCACCACCGCGTCGACCTCGACCTCGACCTCGACGCCGGCGCTGGCCGCCAATGCGGCAACGGTGACGGTCGACTGGGGCTTGATCGGCGTGCCGAATATGCCCTTCGTCAGCGTCACCGTCTGTACGCCGGGTACGACGCAGTGTCAAACCATCGATCACGTGCTGGTCGATACGGGTTCGTGGGGCCTGCGCGTGTTTGCGTCGCAACTGCCGGCTTCGATGACCTTGCCGCAAGAGCACGATGCCGCGGGCAATCAACTGGCCGAATGCATGCAGTTCTTCGATGGTTATACGTGGGGCTCGGTACGGCTCGCCGACGTGCAGATCGGCGGCGAAAAGGCCGCTTCGCTGCCGGTTCAGGTGATCGATCCGAACTACAGCGCCGTGCCTTCGGATTGCAGCAGCGTGGGCGCTTCGCGAAGCACGCCCACCGCGCTGGCCGCCAACGGCGTGCTCGGCATTGGGGTGTTCAAGCACGATTGCGGCGCCAACTGCGTGCGGCAGGCGGTGCCGGCGACTTACTACGGCTGTGCGGGAACGACCTGCACGTCGCTGGCGGTGGCCGAAGCTTTGCAGGTGGCGAATCCGATTCCCTACTTCGCGACCGACAATAACGGGTCGATCCTGATGTTGCCGGCGGCCACTTCGAACAGCGAAGCGTCGCTGACCGGGCAACTGGTGTTCGGCATCGGCACGCAGAGCAATAACGGCTTGGGGAGCGCTCAGGTGATCGGCGTCAGTCCGAGCAACGGGACCTTCTCGACGGTGGAGAACGGCATGACCTACACGAAGAGCATTGTGGACAGCGGCTCGACCGGCCTGTTCTTCCAGACCGGTGCGCTGCCCACCTGCGCCAGCCCGAACAGTTCGTATTACTGCCCGGCCTCGACCACGCAGTTGAGTGCGGTGATCGAGGGAGTGAACGGCATCAACAGTTCGGTATCGTTCGATGTGGGCAACGCCACGACGCTCTCGCAGACCTATAGCGGCAATGCGGTGATGCCGCTGCTGGCCGGGCCGGCGTTCGTCACGTCGACCATCTTCGATTGGGGCTTGCCGTTCTTCTACGGCCGCAATGTGTATGCCGCGGTCGAGCAGCAAGCGACGCCGGGCGGCACCGGGCCGTATATCGCGTACTGATTGGCGGCAGGTGAGATTAAGGTATCAGGTCAGACGGCCCCGCGTGCGGGGCCGTTTTCGTTAGGCAAGCGAGCTTGCCTCCGCTCGAGCCTCACACCAGTTCCGCCACACTTGCCGATAAACCGCCTCGACATGACGGGCAAAGCGCGCGCCATCCATCAGCGGCGATTGTTCCATCCTGTGCCGCAGGCTCTGCCGAAGTTCCGCGAGACGCGCCCGATCCGCGGCCAGCTCGACAGCGATGCGCACGAACGCTTCGTCCGAGTACGCGGCCAGGTTCTCCAGGCCCAGATTGACGAGCTGGCTCAACCCGCCGCGTCCCACAGCGGTTTCCCCAACCCGCGTGACAACCGGGACACCCATCCAGAGCGAGTCGAGGCTCGTGGTGTGGCCGTTGTATGGAAACGTGTCGAGCCCGAGGTCGATCTGGTGATACGTGCGCAGGTATTCGGCGCGCGGCCGGAACGGCACGAAGCCGACCCGCTGCATGTCGATGCCCTGGCGTTCCATGCGCCGCGCGAGAGTCTGGTGCGCGTTGCCCGCCGGCGCCATCAGCAGCAGGCGTGCCTGCGCGACTTCGCGCAGCACCGCGCTCCACATGGCCAGCGTGCGATCGGTGAGCTTGCACGGATTGTTCAGGCATCCGAACGTCAGGTGATCCGCCGTCAGCGCCGGCAATGCATTCACGGCCGGTTCGTCCGTCAACGGGTCATAGCACCAGAACGAGTCGGGCAGGCGCAGCGAGCGTTCGGTGTAGTGGTTGTCGGGCGCGGTTGACTCCCGCGCGCCGGACGGAGCCGTCAGGTCATGCGGGGGGAGCGGATCGAGGTGAGGATCGGTCAGGCGATAGTCGATCGCCTCGATCCCGGTGGTGCCGGGGTAGGCGAGCCAGGCTACCTGCACTGGCGCCGGCTTGCGGGCGAACAGCAAGGGCCGGCCGTCGGCCATGTGCATCGCCAGATCGACGAGGATATCGATGCCGTCCGCGCGAATCTGCTGCGCGAGGCGCTCGTCGTCGAGTTCGCGCACGTCGCGCCATACGTCGGCATAGCCGGCAAGCCGCCGGGTGAGCGCGTCGGGCCGCTCGACGCTCGCGTAGCAATAGATCTCGAACTGCGCATGATCGTGATGCGAGAAAAACGGCACGGTGAAGAACGATTGGCAATGCTCGCGAAAGTCCGCCCCGACGTAACCGATGCGCAGGCGCCGCTGAGCGGCACGGTCGTTGGTATGCGGTTGCCGTGCGGCGCGCAGCGGCGCTTCATGCTGCGCCGACCAGCGGCGGCATTCCTCGAGGACCGCCGCGCCGTGCTCGGCCTGAAACGTCAGCGCGTAGACGAGGTTGCTGTGCGCGACCACGTTGCCCGGATCGCATTCCACCGCGCGGCGATAGTGGGCGATGCCCTCATCGAGCACGCCGCAGTCCTTCAGTACGTTGCCGAGATTGTTGTGCGAGGCCGAATGAGCCGGATCGATACGTAGCGCGGCTTCGAACAGCGCCTCGGCGTCGGCGGTGTGGCGCAGTGTGCGCATCAGGTTGCCGGCGTTGTTATACGCCGCCACAAAACCTGGCCGCGCACGGATCGCGGCGTCGAACGCCTCCGCAGCAGCTTGGTATTCGCCGAGTTCCTTGCTGACGTTGCCGAGGTTGTTGTGGGCGTCCGCATGCTGCGGGTCGAGTGCGATGGCATTGCGGTACTGCGCCTGTGCGTCGCGGCGCCGGCCGAGTGCGTGAAGCGCGTTGCCGAGGTTGTAGGCCGCTTCGGGAAAGCGCGGCTCCAGTTCGAGCGTGCGCGCGAGGAGCGCGGCGGCTTCTTCGAACTGACGATGCTCGCACAGGGCCACGCCGAGGTTGAGCAGACAGGTGGGCGAGTCCGGCGCGCTGCGTAGCGCCGCGCTCAGCCGTTCTATCGCGGCGTCGATGTGTCCTTGTGCCTGCAGCAGCGTGCCGAGGTTCGTCAGCGCGCTGGCGTGCTCCGGCTGTATCGCGAGGGCGCGGCGGTAAGCGGCTTCGGCGAGTTCCGGCGCGCCGAGCTGACGATGGCAGTTGCCCAGGTTGTTCAAGGCGTCGACCTGCGCCGGGTCGAGCGCGGCCGCCGACTCGTAAGCTGCCGCGGCGGCGCGTGGGTCGCCGCCCGACTGCAGCGCGTTGCCGAGCGCAAACCAGAGATCGGCCGAGGTGGCGTCGAAGGCCAGCAGACGCCGATAGGTCGCGACGGCATCGGCGAAACGTCCCAGTGCCGAGAGCACCTGGCCGCGTGCGAAATGGTAGCGGGACTCCTGCGGCGCCACTGCAAGTGCGCGGTCGAGCCACGTTAGCGCCTCGTCGTAGGCTGCGCATTGCAGCCCGAGCACCCCAAGGCGAAACATCACATCGGCATTGGCCGGTTCGTCGGCGAGGACGGTTTCGTAGAGCGTGCGCGCGCTTGCGAGGTCGCCGGCGAGATGGCGTTCTTTGGCCAACGCCAGACACTGGTCGGTCCGCATCGAGGTCCTGCCTTGTTCCGAAGGGGTGGCGATAAGTGCGGAGCGCGCGGGCCGAGCCTGCGGCTATCCGGTCGAACGAGCAGAATAGCCGTGACTTTACTACCAAAATTTACTAGTGGTTGCAATAAATTACGGAGAAGTGGTGCCTGTCGAGTCGGCAGTGGAACCCGGCGGGACGGCCGGCGCCGTGGCTGCAGCGGAATCGGATACAGGCTGCGCCGCAGCGGTATCGGTGCGCGGCGCGGCTTGCGCGCCCGGACGCGCGGCTGCTTGCTCTTTGGGTTGCGCAATCGGTTGCGCCGCGATTACCCGGTGCACCAGCCGTAGCTTGTCGACCACGAGCGGGGCCAGCGTGAACGGGTAGCCGTCGGGCATCCCGAGGCTGCGGTTCAGGCTGTTGAGGACATAGGTTAGAGGAAACCAGCGTTTCATCAGATTATCGAAGCTGGCGTCTTCCACCGGTGTCTGGTCGGTCAGCGTCGGCCCGGCCGGGTCGCGCGGGATCAGCGCCACGCCGTAGGAGGTGGCGGTGTCGAGCACGTCGACGATCAGCAGATAGTGCGCCCACGTTTCCGCCCAGTCCTCCCACGGGTGCATCGTCGCGTAGGCGCTGACATGCGACTGCGCCCAGTCGGCCGGCGCGCCATCGCGGTAGTAGGCGTCGAGCGCCTCGGCGTAGTCGACGCTTTCGTCGCCGAACAGCCTGCGAAACGGTTTCAGCCAGCGCGTGCCGGCGATCAGGCGGTCGAAATAGTAATGCCCGGTTTCGTGCCGGAAATGCCCGAGCAGCGTCCGGTAGGGCTCGTGCATGGCGGCGCGGATGCGTTCCCGGGCTGCGTCGTCCGCTTCCGCGATATTCAGCGTAATCAGGCCGTTGTCGTGCCCGGTCAGCACCTTCTCGCCGTCCGCGCCCTCTTCGAGGAACTCGAACTCCAGCCCGGTCTGCGGATCTTCCTGACGCGATATCACCTTGATACCGAGCGCCGTCAGCGTATAGAGCAGGCGCCGTTTGGCGACCTCGAGGCGGTACCAGTAGAGCCGGTTGTGCGGCGCTGCGAGGTTCGGAATGGTGCGCGTCAACTGGCAGGAGCGGCATAGTGTGCCGGGCTGGTCGGCCGGGATCATCCAGTTGCAGACGTTTTCGACGGCGTAGTTGCGGCATTGGCGATACAGTGCACCGCCGGCCTGCGGATGGAGGCTGCGCCAGCGGCCGTCGCCCGCGTCTTCGAAGGCGGTGAGCTCGCCCAGTTCAGGCAGATAGCCTAGCAACGCCTCGCAGCGTTCGCAGCGGACGTTTTCGTAGAACAGGAGCTGCTCGCAGCGGTTGCACCGGAAGGTTCGCATGGCGTGGGCCTCAAACGGGCGGAGAGGGGGCGAGTGGCGCGACATCCACCGCAATCTTCATGCCGCATTTGCCAGACGTCACTGGTTTAACGCACATTACGTGCATGATGGGGCATGTGGAGTGCGCCGCTTTGGTGCGTGCCGCCGGAAAACGCCTGTTGCGGCGCATGTCGGCGGCCGGCGGGCGCGTCGCGGCAGGTTGCGAGGAGTTTCTGACGGCACTCGAACGCACCAGCGCGCACCGGGGCATAGGGAGGGCGCACGGTCCACGCCTGTCAATACAGGGTTTGTTTTCCGGCCGCGAGGCCGGGCTCGGCAAGTTTTTCTACCAACGGCATGAAGCTTGCTTTTTGGCGGGCTGCCATCCTTCGCCCAGGAGTCCGGTGTGTCTATACGTGTCGCGTTGAACCATGTCACACATTATCGTTATGACCGCCTCGTCGGACTGTCGCCGCAGGTCGTGCGGCTGCGGCCCGCGCCACATTGCCGTACCCCGATCGTGTCGTATTCGATGCGCGTCGAACCGGCCGAGCATTTCATCAACTGGCAGCAGGATGCCTTCGCCAACTACCAGGCGCGGCTGGTGTTTCCCGAGCAGACCCGCGAGTTCAAGATCACGGTGGACCTGGTGGCCGAAATGGCCGTCTACAACCCGTTCGACTTTTTCCTCGAGCCGTCCGCCGAGAAATACCCGTTCGAGTATGCGCCTGGTCTTGCGGCGGAGCTCGCGCCTTATCTGGTCAAGCGCGAGCCGACGCCGCGCTTTGCCGAATTCGTGGCGAGTATCGACCGCTCGCCCAAGGTCACGGCGGACTTTCTGGTCGAGCTGAACCAGCGCCTGCAGCGCGAGATCCGCTATCTGATCCGCATGGAACCCGGCGTGCAGACGCCCGAAGAGACGCTCACGAGCGCCGCCGGCTCGTGCCGCGATTCGGGCTGGCTGCTGGTCGAGACGCTGCGCCAGTTGGGGCTCGCGGCGCGCTTCGTGTCGGGGTATCTGCTGCAGCTCGCGCCCGACACCAAGTCGCTCGACGGCCCGAGCGGCACCGAAGTCGACTTCACCGACCTGCACGCGTGGTGCGAGGTCTATCTGCCGGGCGCCGGCTGGGTTGGCCTTGATCCGACCTCGGGCCTGCTGGCGGGCGAGGGGCATATCCCGGTCGCCTGCACGCCGGAGCCGGGCAGCGCTGCGCCGATCTCGGGTGCGGTCGACGAGTCCGAGGTCGAGTTCGAACACACGATGTCGATCGAGCGGGTCCTGGAAACGCCGCGCGTCACCAAGCCGTATACCGAGGAAGTCTGGTCCGATGTGCTGCAGATGGGCGCGCACGTGGACCGGGAACTGGAGGCCATGGACGTGCGCCTGACGATGGGCGGCGAGCCGACCTTCGTCTCGGTGCGCGACCGCGACGCCGCCGAATGGAACACCGACGCGCTTGGGCCGACCAAGCGCAGCTATGCGGTCGCGCTGATGGACAAGCTGCGCTCGCGTTACGGCGCGAACGGCTTCCTGCACATCGGCCAGGGCAAGTGGTATCCGGGCGAGCAATTGCCGCGCTGGGCGCTCTCGCTGTACTGGCGCGCCGACGGCCAGCCGTGCTGGCAGGACCACACGCTGTTCGCCGACGAGCGCCAGCCGGGCAGCCATACCGCGGAAGACGCGCGGCGGTTCCTGACTCACCTGACCGGCAAGCTCTCGCTCGATACGCAGTTCATCAAGGCCGCCTACGAGGACACGTGGTACTACCTGTGGCGCGAGCGCCGCCTGCCGGTCAACGTCGATCCGTTCGACTCCCGTCTCGACGACGAGATGGAGCGGGTGCGTTTGCGGCGTGTGTACGACAGCGGTCTCGCCTCGGTGACGGGCTACGTGCTGCCGCTCTCGCGTGAGCGCGACTTGCCGCTGCAGGGGCCGCGCTGGGTCACCGGGCCGTGGTACTTCCGCGGCGACCGGATGTATCTGATCCCCGGCGATTCGCCGATGGGCTACCGCTTGCCGCTCGATGCGCTGCCGTGGGTTTCGCAAACCGATTATCCGTACCAGCACGCGCACGATCCGTTCGCGCCGCCTGCGCCGCTGCGCAGCGCAGCGCAGTTGCGCATGCAGTATGAAGGCAGCACGGCCGGCGCGGGCGCTGCCGCCGGCGCGGACGGCGCCGCGGCGCATGGCCAGGGCGCGGGCGGCCCGGGCAGCGGCGTGGCGGGTGCGGGCGGCGCGGCTGCACTGCGCGCGCCAGGCGGCGGCCCCGGCGGCGCCGCTGCCGCCACAGCTTCGCTGCGCGAGCCGGAGCGCGGCGAATCGGCTAGCTGGATCACGCGCACCGCGCTGTGCGTCGAGGCCCGTGACCCGGCCCGCGCTGCGGGCCCGAAGGTGGAGACCGAGAGCTTCGGCAGCGGCCGCAAGATGCTGCATGTCTTCATGCCGCCGCTCACCGAGCTCGACGATTATCTGGACCTGCTCGCGGCGGTCGAAGCCACTGCTGCCGAACTGGGCATGAAGATCGTCATCGAAGGCTACCCGCCGCCGCGCGATGCGCGTCTGAAGATGCTGCAGGTGACGCCGGACCCGGGTGTGATCGAAGTCAACATCCATCCGGCTTCGAACTGGGATCAACTGGTCGACCACACCGAGTATCTGTATCAGTCGGCTCACGAAACCTACCTGAGCACCGAGAAGTTCATGACCGACGGCCGCCACACCGGCACGGGCGGCGGCAACCACTTCGTGCTCGGCGGCGCCACTCCTGCGGACAGTCCGTTCCTGCGCCGCCCGGATCTGCTCGCGAGCCTGGTGGCGTACTGGCTCAACCATCCGTCGCTGTCGTACCTGTTCTCGGGGCTCTTTATCGGGCCGACCAGCCAGGCGCCGCGTGTCGACGAGGCGCGTAACGACCAGGTCTACGAGCTGGAAATCGCGTTCCGCGAACTGCAGCGGCAGATCGACCTGCTCGGCGGACGCGAGGGCGGGCAACTGCCGGCATGGATGATCGACCGCTCGCTGCGCAATATCCTGATCGACGTCACCGGCAACACGCACCGCGCCGAGTTCTGCGTCGACAAGCTCTATTCGCCCGATGGCCCGACCGGCCGCCTCGGCCTGCTGGAGCTGCGCGGCTTCGAAATGCCGCCGCACGCGCGCATGAGCCTCGTCCAGCAGTTGCTGCTGCGCGCGCTGGTGGCGCGCTTCTGGAAGACGCCGTACACCACGCGGCTCACGCGCTGGGGCACCGAACTGCACGACCGTTTCCTGCTGGGCACGTTTGTCCAGATGGATTTCGACGACGTGCTGGCCGACCTTGCCGAGGCCGGCTATGCCTTCGACCGCTCGTGGTTCGCGCCGCATTTCGAGTTCCGCTTCCCGCTGGTGGGCGAGGCCACGACCAACGGCGTCACGCTGACCATCCGCAGCGCGCTCGAACCGTGGCACGTGATGGGCGAGGAGGGCGCGCCCGGCGGCACCGTGCGCTATGTGGATTCGTCGGTGGAGCGGCTCGAAGTGCGAGTCCTGGGGCTGAACGACAACCGCCATATGGTCACCGTCAACGGCGTGCCTTTGCCGCTGCAATCCACGGGCCGCGTCAGCGAGTACGTGGCGGGGGTGAGGTTCCGCGCCTGGTCGCAACCGTCGGCGTTGCATCCGACGATCGGGGTGGACGCACCGCTGACTTTTGACCTTGTTGACAATTGGACTGGCCGATCCATCGGCGGATGCCAGTATCATGTGGCTCATCCGGGTGGGCGCAGCTACCAGACCTTCCCGGTCAACGCGTACGAGG
The DNA here is from genome assembly GCF_056619545.1 of Paraburkholderia sp. SSBN10T. NCBI lineage: Bacteria > Pseudomonadati > Pseudomonadota > Betaproteobacteria > Burkholderiales > Burkholderiaceae > Paraburkholderia > Paraburkholderia sp. SSBN10T. Next base: position 66,596 of record NZ_JBWQQI010000023.1, on the reverse strand, counting down.
CCGAAAGCCGGCGGCGCGCGCGCTTCTTCACGATGGGCCACACGCCTGGACCGCTCGTGGCGGAAGCGCCGCAACGCAGTCTGGAATTCCCGTTCACGCTGGATTTACGATACTGGTGACCCTGAAGAACAATTAATCCGATACGACCTTGGCCTTTCAATCGACTTTTCCCTTTGAGGCAACCGCGGCACACGCGGATGCGCTGTCGCTCCTGCGGGTGCTGCCGGTCCGCGAAGGGCACTGGGACGAGTTGCTCGATGCGTCCGGGGCGTTGCGCGAACCGTGGCGGCAGTTTTTCGACTTGCTTGGCGAAGACGGCATTGCCAACCTCGAGAACAACACCGCCTCGGTCGCGCAACAGATCCGCGACAACGACATCAGCTACAACGTCTACGCGGACAAGGGCGAGCCGCGGCCGTGGGCGCTCGACCTGCTGCCGCTCCTGATCGACGAGGCCGAGTGGGCCGAAATCGAGCAGGGCGTGATGCAGCGCGCGCAACTGCTGAATGCGGTGATGGCTGACGTCTACGGCCCGCAGACGCTGTTGCGGCGCGGCCAGTTGCCGCCGGCGCTGGTGTTCGGTCATCCCGGTTATCTGCGTTCGGTGCGCGGTTTCACGCCGCCGGGCGGCCAATATCTGCAAGTCGTCGCCGTCGATCTGGCGCGCGCGCCGAACGGCGCCTGGACGGTCATGTCGCATCGCACCGAAGCGCCGTCGGGCCTCGGCTACGCGCTGGAGAACCGGTTGATTGTCTCGAGCCAGTTCGCCGAGCCGTTCCGCTCGCTGCATGTGAGCCGGCTGGCGCCCACCTACTCGCAACTGATCGCCACGCTGGTGCAGTCGGCTCGTGCCGCGATGCAAGGGGATGCAGCGGACGGCTCGCCGCACATCGCGCTGCTCACGCCGGGGCCGTTCAGCGAAACCTATTTCGAGCATGTGTTTCTGGCGCGCTACCTGGGCGTGACGCTGGTCGAGGGCAAAGACCTCACGGTGCGCGACGACATGCTGTATCTGAAGACGCTCGCGGGTCTCGAGCGTGTGCATGTGGTTTTGCGCCGGCTCGACGACGCGTTTTGCGATCCGGTCGAACTGCGCGCGGATTCGACGATCGGCGTGCCCGGTCTGCTGCAGGTGATGCGGGCCGGCAATGTGATCGTCTCGAACGTGCCGGGTTCGGGTTTCGTCGAATCGCCGGCCTTGCATGGTTTTCTGCCGGGCATCGCGGAGGCGCTGCTGGGCGAAGACCTGTTGCTGCCGGGCGTGCCGACCTGGTGGTGCGGCGAGGAAGCGGCGCGCGAGCATGCCTTCGCCCGGCTCGACGAAGCCTTTCTGGTACCGACCTGGCCCGCGGCGCAGCGCGACAGCGCGCCCGGCATGGCGCAGGGCCTGCAACCGCTCGCGGCCTGGCGCGAGCGCATCGAAGCGCTGCCCGACAACTTCACGATCCAGTTGCCGCTGCCGTATTCGTGTGCGCCGCGCTATGAGGACGGCACGCTCGGGCGCCGGCCATCGGTCTTGCGCGTGTATGCTATCGCGGATTTCAACGGCGGCTGGCATGTGATGCCGGGCGGCTTCACGCGCCTTGCCGCGGAACGGCAGGCCACCGTCTCGATGCAGTTCGGCGGCAGCAGCGTCGATACCTGGGTGCTGTCGAGCCAGCCGATCTCGACCTTCACGCTGTTGCCCTCGCCGATGCAGCCCGCGGACCTCGCGCGCAAGCATCGCACGGTCTCCAGCCGGGCCGCCGAGAATCTGTTCTGGGCCGGCCGCTACAGCGAGCGCGCCGAGAACAACGTGCGCCTGCTGCGCCTGATTCTCGGTTCGCTGGAGAGCAACGACGCGGACGCGATGTTCGAGACGCTGGTCGAACTGGCGTTGTACTGTGGGCTGGTGCAATTCGGCGACGTGCGCGCCGACGACTCGCTGCAGGCCTTCGAGCGCACCCTGGTCGCGAATCTGCACGAGGCCAATGGCGCTGCCAGCATCGGCCAGGTGCTGGGTGCGCAAGTGCGGGCGAGCGGCGAGATTCGCGGCCGGCTGTCGAACGACCACTGGCGCACCATTCTCGCCGCGCGTAACGACTTCCGCGACGCATTGCAGAAGTTGATGCCCACTAGCGCATCGTCTGCGAGCGCCAACGGCGCCAGTGGGGCCAATGGCGCCGCCCCGGCCGGCAGCGGCCGGCATGACCGCTACGACCGTGTCACCTTGATGGACGCGCTCGAGCACCTGGCCACGCAGCTTTCGGCGATCAGCGGCGCGCAAGGCGACCGCATGACGCGCGACGAAGCGTGGCGTCTGCTGTTCGCCGGCCGGCATATCGAACGGGTCTCGGCGATGACCTCGATTCTGCGCGTGGTGGCCGACAAGGGGCAGCTTGCGACGCCTGCCGGCTTTGATTTACTGCTGCAGCTATTCGACAGCACGCTGACCTACCGCTCGCTCTACCCGGGGCGGCTCGAAGTGCCGGCGCTGCTCGACCTGCTGGTGGTCGAGCCGACCAATCCGCGCGGCCTGTACGGTGTCTATGAACGGTTGTGCGGCAAGCTCGACGAGATCACGATTGCGGCGGGCGGCACCCGGCACCGCGCGTTTGTCGATCTGATGCCGCCGCCCGATACGCTGCCGTCGCTGGAACGTCTGTGCGAAACCGACGAGCACGGCGCTTACACCGTCCTGATTCAGGTGTGCGACGACCTGGGCGCTTTTGCCGCCGCGGCGGCCAACGAAATCAGCGCGCGCTACTTCAGCCACGCCAACACGCTCGCCTCGCAGGTGTCGTCATGAAGGCCGCACAGACTGTCCTGTCGGTTTCGCACCGGACCACATACCGCTATTCGACCTTTGTCGAGACCGCGCAGCATCTTGCGACCATCCGGCCGCTGGCGTGCGCGTGGCAGCGCGTGATTTCGCATGAAGAGACGATCGAGCCCGCGCCGTCATATCTGCACAGCCGGATCGATGCGTTCGGCAACGACGTGCTCTACTTCACGATCGACGCCCCGCATGAACGGCTGCAGATGGTCAGCGAGACCATCGTGCAATTGACGCCGCGCTGGACCAAGCTCGATCCGGACACCACGCCCGCATGGGAGGAGGTGGCCGAGGCGTTGCGCTTTCGTGTGGGTGGCGAATTCCGGCCCGAGGTGGAGTTCTGTTTCGCCTCGCCGAACATCACGCTGCGGCCCGCGCTGCGCGCCTATGCGCTGCCGAGTTTCACGCCCGGCACGCCGATTGCGGCCGGGGCGATCGACCTGATGCATCGCATCTACCGCGACTTCGACTACAAGCCCTCGGCGACGATGTTCGATACGCCGGCCGAGCGCGCGTTCGAGTTGAAGAGCGGGGTGTGTCAGGACTTCGCCCAGGTGATGATCGGCTGCCTGCGCTCGCTTGGGTTGCCGGCGCGCTATGTGAGCGGCTATCTGCGCAACGATCCGCCGCCGGGCCAGCCGCGCCTGATCGGCGCGGATGCGTCGCATGCCTGGGTATCGGTGTATTGCCCAGGCAGCGGCTGGATCGACCTCGATCCGACCAACGACGTGCTTGCCGACATGGATCACGTGACGCTCGCGATTGGCCGCGATTACAGCGATGTGTCGCTGTTGCGGGGGATGATTCTGGGTGGCGGTGCGCACCGCGTGGATGTTGGGGTGAGCGTGCTGGCGCTGTGAGGGCGGCAGCGCGGGGAAGCCACACAAGGTGCGGCGATGCGGGCTTGGCAAGCGGCCGGCATCGCACGGCGCGGCGCTGGACCGACCCCAGCGCCGCCTGCTTGCGGCACTCCGCTTACTTATTCGTCGCCAGCGCCCCAGCACTGTTCTTGCCGCCGAACAGCGCAGTCAGATAGTCGCCGTTCTGGCTCATCTGCATCATCAGCCGGTTGAGCGCCGTGAACTGCGTGTTATAGCTCCTGGTCAATTTGTCCGTGTAATCGCTGAGCTGGGTCTGCTGGTCGGCTAGCGCTTTCAGGTCGGCGTTCAGCGCATTGCTGTGCACATCGAGCGTACCGCCGGTCTTCAGGAACGACGTCAGCGAGGTGTTCAACGACGCTGCCAGACCGGTCTTCGAATTGAACAGCGCTGCAATCCCGCTCGAGTTGTTGGTCAACGCATTGGTCAGCTTGAGGTCGTCGATCTTTAACGTACCGTCCTTCTGAAACGTGATGCCGATGCCCGCCAGGCTGGCTGCGCCACTGCCCTCTTTTAGGCCGCCGCTCAGCGCTCCCGAGAGCGTGCTGCGAATGGTGTTCATCGTCGCGTCGCCGAGCAGCACGCCACCTTGGGAACCCGCCTTTCTGGTTTTATCGAAGCCGGTAAACGAAGCGGAGGTGGTGACGAAGTTGTTGTACGCCGTGACAAACGCGCCAATCGCGGTTTTCTGGTCGGCCGCATCCTGGGCGATCGTGAGCGTCTGCGGGCTGCTGCTCACGGCTTCGGCCGACAGGTTCAGCGTGAGACCGTCGATCGCGGACGTGACGATGTTGCTCGGACTCGCGACTTCCATGCCGGAGATGCTGAGGTGCGCATCCTGGCCCGCGACGCTTTGCTTCCAGTTGCCCGAGTCGTCCACCACGGTGGAGGCGGGCGTGGTGGTGGAGGTGCTGGATTTGACGCTGAGCTTGTTGAGCGCGGCGTCGCCCGACTCGACCTGGATGTTGATGCTGTTGGCGAGGCCGGTGGCGTTGGCGTGCAACATCAGATGCGCACCGTCTACGCCGTTGACCACGGTGGCCGAGACGCCCGGATTGCCGGTTGCCGAGTTGATCGCCGAGGCGATATCGGCCAGTGTGCTCTTGCCGGGTTCGATCGTGATGGTGGTACTTTTGCCGCCCACCGACAAGGTCAGCGAGCCGGACCCGAGCGCCGCCTTGCTGGCGAACGCGCCCGAGGTGATGGACTGCGAGGTGGCAATGCTTTGCACGTCGATGGCATAGCTGCCCGTCACCGCGCCCTTGCCGGCCGTCGCCGTGAGACCCTTGCCGCTGGCCGTGGCGGTGAAGGTCGAAAACGCGGTGCCGTTGGCGAGCGGCGTCAACGCGCTTTGCATGAGCGAAAGCACCGACTTGAGCGTACCGAGCGCGGTGAGCTGATCGTTGTCGCGCGTCGCGCGGCCGGTCAGCATCGCCTTCTTGCCGGCCACTTTCGCGTTGACTAGCGCGCTGACGAGGGCATTCACATCGGTATTCGATTTCGTCGAGCCGCTGATGATCGATTGCGCGGCGTCCTGAATCGCCGTACTCGTAGAGGTGGAAGTGGTGCTGCTGGTTACCGTTGACATGACGTGTTGGCCCCTCGCGTCAGCATGTTTATTGATTGGGAAGCGGCAGTTGGCAGGCGCTCAGACAAGCGCTTCTGCTGGTCTCGAATCTGTAAGAATCGAAAGTAAGATATTGTAAGAACTTATGTGTGAAGATTACAAGATGTTTTCTATTTCCTTGCTTGTTGACTCTGTGCGTACGCACATATAGACTGCCTGCCATGAACGGACCGATCTCTTACGACGAGTGCAACTGCTTCGCGCTGCGCCAGGCTGCGCGCTACGTGACGCAGATTTACGAGCGCCATCTCGGTGAGGTGGGGCTGACGGCTGCGCAGTTCACCATCATGGCAAAGCTCGCGCGCACCGCGCCCGCCACCATGGTGGAGATGGCCGACGCCATGGTGATGGACCGCACCACGCTGGTGCGGGCGCTCAAGCCGTTGCAACGCGACGGCCTGGTGGTGAGCGAAGCGTCGGAACACGACGGGCGGACCTATCTGTTCAGTCTGTCGGCGGGCGGCAAGGTGACGTTTGCCAAGGCGGCCGTTGCCTGGCGCAACGCGCAAACCGAGTTCGAAGGGAAGTTCGGCCGCGCGCGGGCCAAGGCGCTGCGCACGGAGTTGTTTGGCCTGACGGCCGAGTGACGCGGCGTGCACTGATGCACTGAGCGCGCCGCGCCGGCGCATGGAATCGAAAGCTTCAGGAACAGGTTCGAGAGTTTTACGGCGAAAAGTGTGTATGCACTTATTATGGAAACCGACGCAATGCAATTGCTACCCGAAGACGACTGCTTTGCGATTCGTCAGGCGGCCCGTTACGTCTCGCAGTTGTACGACCGGCATCTCGCCCAGGTCGGACTGACGATCACGCAGTTTTCGATCCTCGGCCGGGTTCGACGCGGCAGGTCGCTGACGATGAAGCAGCTCGCCGACGCGATGGTGATGGAGCGGACCACGCTGGTGCGGGCGATTCAACCCTTGCAGCGCGGCGGCCTGCTGTCGAGCCGGAGCGCACAAACGAAGGGCAGGGAGCTGTCGTTCAGCCTGACGCCGGCCGGCGAGGCGAAGTATGCGGCTGCGCGGGTTCACTGGGATGCGGCGCAGGACGATTTCGAACAGCGCTTCGGCGCCGAGCGCGCAGCGACGCTGCGGCGCGAACTGTTGGACATGACGAAGGCCTGATCGGAAGGATCTGGGTCGGACGTTTTTGTCGTAAGTGGACCGGGCGCACTGAGAGGCCGGGTCAAGGCAGCGTGCAGGTCACGCTCATTTTCAATATTTTTAAGTGCATACGCACATTTCATCATGTCCACTACTCCTTCGACTCTCGCCCCGCCCAGCGCCGCGGGTTCCGCTCAACCGGCCCGCCGCACGCCGTGGATGCTGCTTGCTGTGCTGGCCGTGCTGGTGGTGCTGGCGGGCTCACTGTCTTACTGGCTGCTGGTCGGTCGCTTTGTCGAAAGCACGGACGACGCCTACGTAGGCGGCGACGTGACGGTGATGGCGCCGAAGGTGAACGGCTTCGTGACCGACCTGCTGGTACGCGACAACCAGCACGTCCAGGTGAATCAGGTGCTGATCCGGCTCGACGCGCGCGATTACGATGCGCGGCTCGCCCAGGCGAGCGCCGACGTGCAGAGCGCGCAGGCCGCGGTGACCGAGTTGCAGGCGAAAAAGTCGCTGCAACTGGCGACCATCGACGAGCAGGTGGCCGAGGTGAAAGCCTCGGGGGCAGAATTGACCCGCAGCGCCCAGGACGAAGCGCGGTACCGCGAACTCGTGAAGGACGAGGCGGTGTCGAACCAGATTGTCGAGCGCGCGGATGCGGACCTCGTCAAGGCGCACGCCGCGGTGGATCGCAGCGGCGCCGCCTTGCTCGCCGCGCAGCGCGAGATCAGCGTGCTCGATGCGCAGATCGGCGCGGCTCAGGCGAGGGTGGCGACGGCCCAGGCGGCGCAGCGCGTGGCCGAGCTGAATGTGGAATACACGACGATCCGCTCGCCCGTCGACGGCTACGTCGGCAATCGCACCGCCCAGGTCGGGCTGCTTGCCAATACCGGCGAGTCGCTGCTGACGGTGGTGCCTTCGACCGGGCTGTGGGTCGACGCCAACTTCAAGGAGGACCAGTTGAAGAAGATGCACGCGGGCGACGCCGCCGACGTGACGCTCGACGCTTCCAGCAAAGCGTTGCACGGCGTGGTGGACAGTCTGGCGCCGGCCACCGGCGCGACCTTCAGCGTGCTGCCGGCGGAAAACGCAACCGGCAACTTCACGAAGATCGTGCAGCGCGTGCCGGTGCGGATTCGCCTCGACGTGCCGCAGGACATGCAAGGCGTGTTGCGTCCCGGTCTCTCGGCGACCGTCAAGGTGCATTTGGGCACCGGTGCAACGGGAGCCGCCGCTACCGCTACTGCCACCACCGCTGGCGCTGCGGCGCATTCCTGACCCTGTGCCGCAACCCCGTTTCGCTTGAAGGCTGCCATGACCCACCCTCCGTCGAACCCCGCCGACCAGCCGACCCGCACCAAGGTGTTTGCGTTCGCGTTGATGTGCCTCGGCTTTTTTATGGCGACGCTGGACATCCAGATCGTCGCATCTTCGCTGCGCGATATCGGCGGCGGTCTGTCCGCGAGCCAGGATGAACTGTCGTGGGTACAGACCTCGTACCTGATCGCAGAGATTCTGGTGATCCCGATGTCGGGCTGGCTCACGCGCGTCTTCTCGACGCGCTGGCTGTTTGCGTTCTCTTCCCTCGGCTTCACGGTGACCAGCATGCTCTGCGGTCTCGCGTGGGACATCAATTCGATGATCCTGTTTCGCGGCCTGCAAGGGGCGCTCGGCGCCGCGATGATTCCGACCGTGTTCACGACCGCGTTCGTGCTGTTCCCCGGCAAGCAGCGGCTGATTGCCTCGACCACCATCGGCGCACTGGCCTCGCTCGCGCCGACCGTCGGCCCGGTGATCGGCGGCTGGATCACCTCGCAATGGTCCTGGCACTGGCTGTTCTATCTGAACCTTGTGCCGGGCGTGTTCGTGACGCTGCTGGTGCCGAAGTTCGTGCATATCGACGAGGTCGACCTGTCTCTCCTGAAAAAGGGCGATTACCTCGGCATGCTGCTGATGTCCGGCTTTCTGGGTTGCCTCGAATATGTGCTCGAAGAAGGGCCGCGCAAAAACTGGTTCGGCGACGACGCGATCATAGTGTGCACCTGGATATCTGCGATTTGCGGCTTCCTGTTCCTGGTGCACGCGTTCACCGCCAAAGAGCCGATCGTCGATCTGCGCGCGCTGGCGATCCGCAACTTCGGGGTCGGCAGCCTGCTGTCGTTCATCACGGGCGTGGGCATCTTCTGCACGGTGTTTCTGACGCCGGTGTTTCTCGGCCGCGTGCGCGGTTTCGACTCGCTGCAAACCGGTCTGGCGCTGCTGTCCGTCGGGTGTTTTCAGCTCGTGGCGCTGGTGGCCTACTCGCTGCTGGCGCGCGTCATCAATATGCGCTGGCTGATGGTGTTCGGGCTCGTGTGCTTCGGCCTGGGCTGTTACCTGTACGTGCCGCTGACCAATCAATGGGGCTGGCAGGAACTGTTGCTGCCGCAGGCCCTGCGCGGTATCGGCCAGCAGTTCTGCGTACCGCCGATCGTGACGATGGCGCTCGGTTCGCTGCCGCCCTCGCGGCTGCGCTCGGCAAGCGGCCTGTTCAACCTGATGCGCAATCTGGGCGGCGCGATCGGCATTGCGGTCAGCAGCACGATGCTCAACGACCGTCTGAATCTCCATTACGAGCGGCTCGACGAACACCTGAACGCCGGGCGGCCGGTCGTCGAAGGCGTGCTGCAGCAGCAGGCCGCGCGGCTTGCGGCGGTGGGCGGCGACACGCTCAACGCGGCGCATGCGGGCCTCGATCTGTTGCATGCCGCGCTGCTGCGGGAAGCGTTGGTGCTGACTTTTTCCGACACGTTTCTCGCCGTCGCGCTGTGCTTTGTGGTGGCTTTGCTGAGTGTGGCGTTTTCGCGCCCGTTCGGCCTCTCAGCACCGCCGCCGCCCGACGCTCACTAGACAATCATCAGGATAACGACATGAAATCGATCACCGCAAGAGGCATGGCGAGCCTGCTGCTTCTGAGCCTCGCTGCGTGCGCCGTGCCGCCCGCCCAGCATGCCGATCTGCCGCATGCCGTGCAAGCGGTGGCGCCTTCGGCGTGGAGTGTCGCGGCGCCGCAAGACAGCGCCGATGCGGACGCCTGGTGGGCGCGCTTCGGCGACCCGGTCATGCATCAACTGGTCGAGGACGTGCTGAACGGCAATCTGGATGTGCAGGCCGCGGTTGAACGCGTCAAGCAGGCGCAGGCCATCACGACCCAGCAGCGCTCGGCGCTGTTCCCCGAACTGGATGCGACCGCCAACGCAGCGGACCAGCGGCAGAATGCGCCGCCGCCGCTCGGCTATGTGCGGCAGGCCGGCGTCGGTGTAGCGGCTAGCTGGACGCCCGATGTGTTCGGCGGCGAGCGGCTGGCGGTGCTGGCCGCGCAGGCCCAGACAGCGGGCCGCGCCGCAGCGCTCGATGAACTGCGGCTGGCGCTCGCGGCCAACACGGCCGCCGCTTATATCGATCTGCGCTGGGCGCAGTCCGAACTGCAGATCCTGAGCGACAACGAACAGATCAGGGACCGCGCTCTCAAGCTCACGCAAGAGCGCCTGCACTACGGCCTGTCCACCCAGCTCGACGTCGCGCGTGCGCAGAACCAGTTGCAGGATCTGCAGGCGCAGATTCCGCAGGTGCAGTCGCGCATCCAGCATCAGTTCAGCCTGATCGCGGTTTATTGCGGACGAACGCCGGAAAGCGTGGGCGGCTTGTTGTTGAGCGACGCGCGCGCGATTCCGGTGCCGGTGCAAAACGTCCCGCAGGTGCTGCCGTCCGAAGCGCTGTTGCGCCGCCCCGATGTGCGCACCGCCTATGCCGGCGTCGAACAGCGCGCGGCGGAAGTGGGAGCGTCGAAGGCGCAGCGCTATCCACAGTTCAGGTTGAATCTGGCGGACGGTCTGCTGGCGTCGTCGTATCTCGGCTTGCCCACGCTGACCGATAACCTCTTCAGCGCGGCGTTGAGCGCGACCAGCCCGATCTTCAACGCGGGGCGGATCAACGCCGGTATCGACGAGAGCGAAAGCAAGCTGCGCGAATCGCAGCTCGGCTTGCAGCAGACGATGCTGCAGGCGCTCAAGGAAGTCGAGGACACCCGCGGCGATCTGGTCAACGACGCCGTGCAAGTGGAGCGCCTCGGCGGCGCCCTGGATGCATCCGGTCACGCGCTGCGGCTCTCCACTGAGCTGTACAAGGACGGCGCATCCAGTTTCCTCGACGTGCTGACGGCGCAGGAGGCGTATCTGCGCGACTCCGAGGCGTTGAACCAGGCGAAGCGCGAACACGCGCTGGCGGCCGTGGCGTTGTACCGGTCGCTGGGCGGTGGATGGGATGCACCGGCGGCGCTGGCCGCGAACTGAGGTGGTGCAGTGCGGTACTTCTAACTGTGAGAGGTAATGATGAGCAAGCGCGATGTAGTGATCTGCAACCCGGTGAGAACGCCGATTGGCGCCTACAACGGCACGCTGAAGGAGGTGCCGGCGACGGACCTCGGCGCTGCCGCCGTGCGCGAGACGCTGCGCCGCAGCGGTCTGGCGGGCGCGGAGCTGGGCTCGGTCGTGATGGGCAATGTGATTCAGGCCGGCAACCGGATGAACCCGGCGCGCCAGGCGGCGTTTGGCGGTGGCGTGCCGGTCGCCGTGCCGGCGCTGACGGTCAACCGGGTCTGCGGCTCGGGGGCGCAGGCCATCGCCTCGGCGGCGAACGAAATCTGGCTGGGTCTCGGCGACGCCGCGGTGGCGGGCGGCATGGAGAACATGGACCGCGCGCCGTATCTGCTCGACGGCGGCCGTTGGGGCTACCGGATGGGCAATGCCCAGGTGCACGACAGCATGTTGCGTGACGGCCTGGTGGATGCGTTCTCCGGCGAACATTCCGGTTGGCACACGGAAGACCTGGTGACGCAGATGGCGATCACGCGCGACGCGCAGGACCGCTGGGCCGCACGCTCGCAGCAGCGTTTCGTCTCGGCGCAGGAGCGCGGCCTGTTCGACGCCGAGCTGGTGAGCGTCCCCGTGCAGAGCCGCAAGGGACCGCAACCGTTCGCTCGCGACGAACAGCCGCGTGCCGATACCACCGTCGAGACGCTGGCCAAACTGCGTCCGGCGTTCCGGCCCGACGGCACGATTACCGCCGGCAACGCGCCCGGTCTGAATAGCGGCGCCGCGGCGATGCTGGTTGCGGAGCGCGGTTTTGCGGAGGCGCACGGCATCGAACCGTTCGCGCGGCTCGTCGCTTACGGCATCGCGGCGGTCGAACCCGGCATGTTCGGGCTCGGGCCGGTGCCGGCTGTGCAGATGGCGCTGGCGCGCGCCGGCTGGCAACTGAAGGATGTCGAGCGCGTTGAGATCAACGAGGCTTTTGCTGCTGTGCCGATTGCGGTGCTGCACAAGCTCGGACTCGATGAAGAGCTTGTCAACGTCGAGGGCGGAGCGATCGCGCACGGCCATCCGATCGGTGCGACCGGCGCAGTGCTGACGACCCGGCTGCTTCACTCGATGCGCCGCGACGGGCTCAAGCGCGGCCTCGTCACGTTGTGTATCGGCGGCGGCCAGGGCATCGCGTTGGCGCTTGAAGTCCTCTGACGTGAGGCACGGACGCGGCGGCGGTGCAGCGCACGGCCCGCCGCGCCGATGCGAAGCGGGAATCTTTGCTACATTCACGCAGATGCCAGCTTCGCGTCCTGCGTGCTACGGCCGCCGGGCGGTCCATTCCAGCGTCCCGTGCGAACCCCGCGAACTGTGAACAACCAATCCTCCAAGAGACAATGCGATGCGAATTCTAGTAGTAGGTGCAGGTGCGGTAGGCGGCTACTTCGGCGGCCGTCTGGCTCGGGCCGGGCGTGACGTGACTTTCCTCGTGCGTGCGGGCCGCGCCGAGGAACTGAGCCGCGCCGGTCTCGTCATCAGGAGCCCGCGCGGCGACCTCACGCTGCGCGACGTCAAGACCGTGCAGGCAGGCGATCCGGCGCAACCGTTCGACCTGATCGTGTTGAGTTGCAAGGCCTACAACCTCGACGATGCGATTGCCTCGTTCGAGCCGTTTGCCGGCCCGTCCACGCTGATCTTGCCGCTGCTCAACGGCATGCGCCACATCGATATTCTTACCGAGAAGTTCGGCGCCGAGCGCGTGCTGGGTGGCCAATGCCTGATCGCTGCGACGCTCAACCGCGAGCGCGAGATCGTCCATCTGAACGATGCGCATGCGATTGCCTTCGGCGAGCTGGCAGGCGGCGTATCGGAGCGCGTGCGCGCGATCGGCGAAGTCATGGCGGGCGCCGGTTTCGATGTGACGACGAGCGAGCACATCCTGCTGGGCATGTGGGAAAAGTGGGTGTTTCTGGCGACGCTGGCGGCCAGCACCTGCCTGTTCCGCGGCTCGGTGGGCGATATTTTGAGCGCTCCCGATGGCCGGCGCGTGATCGAAGGACTGCTCGGCGAATGCCGCGCGGTGGCGCAGCACAACGGCTTTACGATGGGGCCGCATTTCGACGCACGCGCCAACCAGACGCTTTTCACGCCGTCGCCGCTGACGGCTTCGATGTTGCGCGACGTCGAAAACCACGCGCGGACCGAGGCCGATCATATTCTCGGCGACCTGATCCAGCGCGGCGGTGCGGCTCAGCAGCGCGATGCCGGGCTGTCGCTGCTGCGCATTGCCTATAGCCATCTGAAGGCCTACGAGGCTCGCCAGGCGCGCACCGCGTAAGCGGTCGGCCGGCCGGCGACGGACCGGCGCGCGCCTCGGATTGGCGCCTGCCTTGCAGTAGAATCGATCACGCCGCGCATGCCGCGGCCGACGTTCAACAGGAGGGCAGGATGCCGAGTCCAACCGGGTCGGTGGTGGCGCTGAGTTCGGCGTCGGCGACGACGTTTTCGATCGGCATCGTGTATCTCGGCTACTGGGGAATCCACGAGCCGGCGCCGTGGAAGTTCAGCGATGCGCTGGTGGTGCTGTTCGCGCTCGGCGGTTTCGCCTGCCTTGGCCTCGTGCCGTGGATGGCAACCCGTTCGGTCGAGCCGGAAAGCAGCGACGCCGGGATTCGAGTGGCCCGGCGTCTATTCCTCAGTGGCGTGAGCGCGATCTGGCTCGCGGTCACGCTCTCCATCGTCGTCTGAGCTAGGGCCGGTTCACGCTAATAACGGGCTTGCGAACGTGGGTTGCCGGCTGCAGTGCAAGGAGCGAGGAGCGCCGTTTGGCCGCGCCAAACAAGAGACGAGCGACGCCGCAATGCGGCCGGCAACCCACGTTCCCCTGATTTTGAAAATTCATTCGCGGGGCTGGCCGCCAGAAGGGCCGATCGCTGCGTCATGCTCCTTGCGAATACGTCGGGTATTCGCTGCGTCGCAATCCTTGCGGTCGGCCCTTCTGGCGGCCAGCGCAAGCCCGTTATTAGCGTGAACAGGCCCTAAGCTTACTGCTCGATCTGCCGGTTCCAGCGCGTATCCCACTGCGCGCGGTGCGCGTTGATCGCGTCCCAATCCACCACCGTCACCTTGCGCAGCAGATCGTCGATATTGCCCAGGCTCTGCTGCATCGCGGGCGGCATCTTCGTGAGGCGGTTGGTGGGGATCTGCTTGCCGGCATCGGCCGCCTTGCTCTGCGCCGGAGCCGACAGCAGGAACTGCGCGAGCTTCTGGGCGAGCGCCGGGTCGGGGTTGTTGTTGACCACGCACAGGTCAACCAGCAGCAGCACCGGACCTTCCTTCGGATTCACGTAAGCCACCGGAAGGCCCTTGTCCTGCAGGTCGCTGACAGCGGTCGGCGTGAGCGGGAACAGCCCGGCTTCGCCGGTCTGCACCATTTCCGAAATCTTGGCGGAGTTCGGAATGTACTCGGCCACGTTCGGCCCGACCGTGCTGGACCATTTCGTGAACGCGGGTTCGACGTTCTGTTCGCTACCGCCCATCAGACGATTGATCGCGAGGAAGCCATGCAGCCCGAACGTGCTGCTCGACTCGGACTGGAACACCACCTTGCCCTTGTATTTCGGATCGGCGAAATCCATCCATGAGGTCGGCGGCGCCCAGCCTTTTTCGGCAAACAGCTTCTTGTTGTACGCAATGCCGGTCATGCCGAGCTGCACGCCTGCGCCCATGTCGTCTTTCATCCGCGCGAACGGGTACAACTCCTTGAGCACGGGCGCGTCGTCGAGTTTCTGGCACACGCCCATGCTGACCGCGCGCGCCATCACGCCGTCGTCGAGGAACACCACGTGAATCTGCGGATTGGCCTTGTTGGCGAGCAGTTTGGCGAGAATGTCCGACGAGGTGCCGGGCACCACGACCACCTTCACGTTGTTGGCCTTCTCGAAGTCAGGCAGCACCTGGCTCGTATACGCCTTCTCCATCGGACCGCCGTTCATGCCGATATAGATCGTTTTGGTCTGCGCCAACGCCGGCGCCGCGGCGCCGAATGCACACAATGCGGCGAGCGCCGCGACGGTTCGGAACAGTTTCATGGTGGATCTCCTGGGTTTGTCTAGAGAGCGTGCAGGCTAGGGACGGTGGTGAAACGATCGATCGCAAACGCCTCGAGTGGCGTGGCAGTCGAACCGCACGCGACGAGGTCGGCGAGCACTTCGCCCACGCCGGGCGCGAGCAGAAAGCCGCCGCCCGAAAAGCCGAATGCATGCAAGAGGCGCGGCACGGTGCGGCTTGCGCCGATCAACGGATTGCTGTCGGGTGTTGCGCCTTCGACGCCGCTCCAGGTGCGGATCAGCAGCGCGTCGCGCAGTGCGGGCAACAGCGCACAGGCGTCGCGCATCACGGCGCGGGTGGTTTCGGTAGAGGGCTGCCCGTATTCGCCGTCGCCTTGGCCGCGGCCGCCGCCGACCACGCAGTTGCCGCGTGCGACTTGCCGCGCATAGATGCCGCCGCCGTACACGCCGAGGTTGTGCGTGATGAAGAGCGGCAGCGGCTCGGTGACCCACATGTTCGGGTAGATCGGCTTCATCGGCACGGTTTCGCCAAATGCAGCGGCGATCTTGTTGGCCCACGCACCGGCCGAGTTGATCAACCAGTCCGAAGTGAAATGCTGAGCGCCGGCGCGGAGCTGGAAACGCGTGCCGTCATGGCCGATTTCGCTGAGTTCGGTCTGCTCGCGGATCTCGGCGCCGGCCGCGCGCGCCGCGCGAGCGAAGGCCGGCGAAACGAGGCGCGGGTTCGCGTGACCGTCGCTGGCGCACAGCGACCCGCCGATCGCCGCGGCGCCCAGCCACGGGTAACGGCGCCGGAAGCTCTCGCCGCCGAGCAACTGCGGCTCGAGTCCATGTTCGCGCGCCATCTGCGCCCAGCTTTCGAGGGCGGCAAGATCGCTCTCGCTGCGAGCGAGTCGCAAATGGCCGGAGACGACGAACTCGCCGTCGATGCCGAGCAGTTCCGGCAAGCGGTCCCAGACGCGCCGCGCGCGCATGGCGAGCGGCATCTGTTCGACGGGGCGTCCCTGGCAGCGCACCCCGCCGTAATTGACGCCGCTCGCCTGGGCGCCGCAGAAGCGCCGCTCGAACAGGCCGACGCGCAAGCCGGCGCGCGCGAGCGCGAGCGCCGCCGAGGCGCCCACCAGGCCGCCGCCGGCAATCGCGACGTCGTAGTGCAGAGGCTTATTCATCGCGCGCCTCCTCGGGAATCGCAGCGACGTCGTCGGCATAGAGGGAGGGCGAGAGCGGAATCGGTTTGACCGGCGGCTGGCTGCGCAACCGGCCGACTGCTTCGAGCGGCTTGCCGGTTTCCGCGCTCAAGAGCGCAAGCGCCGCTTCGCCGCACATGCGGCCCTGGCAGCGGCCCATGCCGACGCGCGTCAATGCTTTCAGGCGGTTGATCTCGCTCGCTGCGCCGCCGCGGATGCAATGGCGCAGCGTTCCCGCATCGACTTCTTCGCAGCGGCACACGGTCATCGCGTCTGGCCATTGCGACGCGTAACCGGCGGGCGGCGCGAAGGCGCTTTCGAGTCCCTGGCGGAAGATCGCGATACGTTGCAGGCGCCGCTCGAGCGAAGCCGCATCCGGCAGATTGGAACCGCGCGGATGAGCGATGCCCAGATCTTCGAGCAGCGCGAGGGCGGTGCGGCGTCCGGCCAGTTCGGCGGCATCGGCGCCGGCGATACCGGCGCCGTCGCCGGCCAGGTAAATGCCCGGCACCGAGCTGCGTCCGCCTGCGTCGAGTTCGGGCAGCCAGCAGCGGTTATGCGCATCGAAGCGGAAGCGGCAACCGGCCAGATCGGCGAGCTGGGTCTCCGGGCGCAGGCCGAAGCCGAGTCCGACGGCGTCGCAGGCCAGCGTTTCGTGTGCCGCGCCGTTGCGGGTAGCGCGCCAGCTAATGGTGTCGACATGGCGCTCTCCGCCGATCTCGACGAGCGTCACATTGCGCTCGATACGCACGCCGCGAGCCTGCAGCCAGCCCACGTAGTAAAGGCCTTTCGCCAGCGTGGTGGGTTGCTGCGCGAGTTTTGGCACAGCCGCGATCTGCTGCGACAAGGCGCTGGTGTCGAGCACGGCCGCGACCTGCGCGCCGGCCTTCACGTATTGATACGCGACGAGGTACAGCAACGGTCCCGTGCCGGCGAGCACGACGCGCCGGCCGATCGCGCAGCCTTGCGACTTCAGCGCGACCTGCGCGCCGCCCAGCGTGTAGACGCCCGGCAGGGTCCAGCCGGGCACCGGCAGCACGCGGTCGGTCGCGCCGCTGGCGATGATCAGGTGCGAAAACGGCACGCCGGTTTCGCGCCCGTTGTGCAGCGTATCGAGACGGCCGCGGCCGCAGGCCCAGGCGAGCGTATCGGGCCGGTAGTCGAGCTGTGGCAGCAGAGCAGCCATCGTCCTGTGCAATGCGTCGGCCTTGCGCGCTTCGAAGCCGTACAGCGTTTGCTTCGAGCGTTCGAAGTTTGCATTGGCGGGCGGCTGGCGATAGATCTGCCCGCCCCAGCGGGTGTTTTCGTCGAGCACGACCGGACGCACGCCCGCCGCGACCAGCGTTTCGGCGGCGCGCACGCCGGCCGGCCCGGCGCCGACGATCACCACTTGTGGTTGCCGGTTCATGGTGCGGCTCCGTCGGCGCTTGCCGTGCTGGTGGTGGCCAAGGCTGCTCCGGCCTGCGGCGCAGCGCTGCGCGTGACGATCCGCATGCCTTCGGCAAGCAAGGTCGAACAGGCGCGCAGGCGCGTGCCGTCTTCGCTGCGCACCCAGCAGTCCTGGCAGGCGCCGATCAGGCAGAAGCCGGCGCGCGGTTCGCCGCTGAATTCGCTCTGGCGGAGCTGGCGTTGCTGCGTCAGGATCGCGGTCAGGACGGTGTCGCCGCTCAAGGCGCTGACCGCTTGACCGTCGAGAATGAACGGCACAGGTGCGCGTCGCAGTTCGGCGACGCGCACGAACTGCGGGCCGCGCTCGGTGCAAGACTCAAGAGGGGACGACGGGGTTGCGGGCATACGGGGCAGGGCAGAGGAGGTCATCAGTGCTGGCCGATCAGAATGCGGTTGAGTCCATACACGCGGTCGAGCAGCAGCATCGCGCCGGCCGTGATGAAGATCACCAGCGCGGACACCGAGGCCATCATCGGATCGATCGATTCGGTTGCATACATGTACATGCGCACCGGCAGCGTGACGGTTTGCGGCGAGGTGACGAAGATCGACATCGTCAGTTCATCGAAGCTGTTGATGAAGGCGAGCAGCCACCCGCCGGTGATGCCGGGCAGGATCATCGGGAAGGTGATGCGGCGGAAAGTGGTCCAGGCATCGGCGCCGAGCGACGCGGCGGCATGCTCGACGCTGCGGTCGAGGCCGCTGACCGCGGCGAGCACGAGCCGCATTACGAATGGCGTGATGATGATCATGTGCGCGAGCACCAGCCAGGCAAACGAGCCGGTCGCACCGATGAGCGCGAAAAAGCGCAGCAACGCAATGCCGAGTACCAGACCGGGAATCACCAGCGGGGAAAGCAGCAGGCCGTTCAGAAAACCGCGCCCTGGAAAGCGCGCCCGGCCGATCGCCAATGCGGCCGGCAGCGCAACGATCAGCGACAGCGTGGCCGACGCGAAGGCGAGCTTCAGGCTGTTGAAGAACGCCGAGATGAAGTCGGGATAGTCGAGGATGGCGCGAAACCAGCGCAGCGACAAACCGTGCGTCGGCAGCGTCAGGGTGTCGTCCGGCGTGAAGGCGACCAGCACCACGATCGCGAGCGGCGCCAGCACGAACAGGATCACGAGCGCATGGAAGAGCAGCGCGAGAGGGCCGTTTTTTCTCATCGTATTCTCGTCGTCTCGTGGGGTTAGCCGATGCTGCGGGCGTACTTGCGTTCGAGCAGCCGGTAGTAGGTGAGCATCACGATCAGGTTGGCGGCCAGCAACAGCAGGGCGACGGTCGCGCCGAGCGGCCAGTTCAGCGAGCTGAGGAATTCGTCGTAGACGGCGGTGGCCGCGACCTTCAGGCGCCGCCCACCGAGCAGGCCGGGAATCGCAAACGCGCTCGCCGACAGGCCGAACACCATCAGACTGCCGGACAGGATGCCCGGCGTCAGTTGCGGCAAGACGATGCGCCGCAGCGTCGTGGCCGGCGAGGCCATCAGCGAGAGGGCTGCGTTTTCGGTTTGCGGGTCGAGCTTTTGCAAGGCCGTCCAGACCGGAATCACCATGAACGGCAGCATCACGTGTACGAGGGCGATGACGATCGCGAAGGTCGTGTATTCGAGCTTGTACGGTCCCATGCCGACGAGGCCGAACGCCTGATTCACGAGACCGTTGGGGTTGAGCAGCATGCTCCAGCCGAATGCCCGCACCACCACCGACACCAGCAGCGGCGCCAGAATCACCAGCAGGAACAGCGAGCGCCACGGATCGCGCATGCGCGAGAGCACATAGGCTTCGGGCGTGCCGATTGCGACGCATAGCAAGGTGGTCAGGAAAGCAATCCCGAACGTGCGCAGGAAGATCGTGTGGAAGTAGCTGGATTTCAGCACTTCCGCGTAATTGCTGAACTGGAAGGCGGCGATCGGTCCGCTCGAGGGATCGAAGCGATAGAAGGTCAAGACGAGCGTCATCGCGAGCGGGATCAGCACCAGCGCCACGAACAGCAGGAAGGCGGGCGCGCACATCAGCCAGAGCGGCACGAACGCATGCCAGGGCGCGCGCCGCGTGCCGCGGGTGCTTTGGTTACTGTCGCCGTTGTCGTCGTGGTTTTTGTGCACGTCGTGGTCGGTGTTCCCGGTGCTGCTGGCGTTGTCAGCGGAGAGAGGCGGTGCGCTAGCCATGGCGCGCCTCCCGCTGCACGAAGCGGATCGCCTCGCTATTCCAGTCGACGCCGACCGCTGCGCCCTCCGCGAGCGGTTCCGTGCCTTCGTTCTGGCAGCACACCAGCACCTCGCCGAGCTTCGAATCGACGCGGTAAAGCCACTGGCTGCCGAGGAAAAAGCGGCTCGTGACGGTGGCGGCGAGGCGTCCCGCATCCGGCGCGCAGAGCCGCAGCTTCTCGGGGCGGATGCACAGCGTGACGGCGTCGCCGATCTTCACGACGCGCTCGCGCATCGGCAGTTGCGCGGTATGGCCGGTTTCGGCGAGATCGTGGCCGAGGTCGATGCGGATGGCGTCGCCGTCGCGCGCGACGATCGTGCCCGGCAGCATGTTGGCCTTGCCGATGAACTGCGAGACAAACTGGTTTTCGGGGCGTTCGTAGGCGCGATACGGCGTGTCGATCTGCGTGATGCGGCCCGCTTCCATCACCACCACGCGGTCGCTGATCGAGAGCGCCTCGGACTGGTCGTGCGTGACCATGATGGTGGTCGTGCCGATCTTGCGCTGGATCGCGCGCAGTTCGAACTGCATGTCCTCGCGCAGCTTGGCGTCGAGATTCGACATCGGCTCGTCGAGCAGCAGCACGGGCGGCGCGATCACGATGGCGCGCGCGATCGCCACGCGTTGCCGCTGGCCGCCGGAGAGTTCGCGCGGAAAGCGGTGGGCGAGCGTATCGAGCCGCACCAGCGCCAGCGCTTCGCGAACCCGTTCATGGCGCTCCGCCTTGCCGATGCTGCGCATTTCCAGACCGAAGGCGACATTCTGCGCGACGCTCATGTGCGGAAACAGCGCGTAGCTCTGGAACACGATGCCTAGGCCGCGCTGGTTCGGTTTGGTGTGCGTGATGTCGCGGCCGTCGAGCGTGATGCTGCCGCGCGTGGTCTCGACGAAGCCCGCAATCATTTGCAGCGTGGTGGTCTTGCCGCAGCCGGACGGACCGAGCAGCGAAACGAACTCGCCTTTTTCCACCGACAGATTGAGGTCGGCGACGGCTTGTAGGTCGCCGAACGATTTCGCTACGTCTGTGAGCGTGAGGAACGACATGGTCTGGCCTTTCGGTGCGTGAACACCGGCTGAATCGACAAAGCTTCGTGTGGAGCCGACTCTAGCCAGCCAAATTATGCGTCGTCAAATGCAAATTCCATTTGGTGGTAGAAGAATCGGAAAAATTCCGGTCAGTGAAATGGGTTGATGGAAGTGCCTGAGCTTTGTTCCATTCCGCGATGTAGGAGGATTCCCTAATAAAGTGCGAGCTGTATCCGTGAGGAAGGCACCATGGCACTATTTCATTGAAGAATAAAACGCTCTATAGTGTTCCACACAGTGGAATAAGCTTGAGGGAAAACCATGAAAGCAGCCGAAAAACGGAAAGTTGCAGAGTCCGGCTCAGCCGATACGCCGGAGGCGCCTGGCACCGGCATGCTGCAGCGCTCGTTTGCGGTGATCCGCGCGCTGGCCGACGCGCAGCCCGATGGCGGGCGTGTCACGCGGCTGGCGAAAGCGGTCGGGCTGACCCAGGGCACCGTGCATCGCATCCTGCATGC
Source organism: Paraburkholderia sp. SSBN10T (assembly GCF_056619545.1). Classification (NCBI taxonomy): domain Bacteria; kingdom Pseudomonadati; phylum Pseudomonadota; class Betaproteobacteria; order Burkholderiales; family Burkholderiaceae; genus Paraburkholderia; species Paraburkholderia sp. SSBN10T. The sequence continues at coordinate 45,373 of NZ_JBWQQI010000023.1, read as the reverse complement.
GTTGATTGCCGAGGGCATGGTCGAGCAGGACGAAAACTCGAAGCTGTATCGCCTGAGCGTCGAATTCTTCGCGCTGGCGGCGCAGGCGGGCAACCCCAGCGGCATGCGCACGCTGTGCCGTCCTGCGTTGCTGCGCTTGTGCGCAAGTCTGGGCGACACGATTTTCCTGCTGGTGAAAAGCAGCTTCGACGCAGTCTGCCTCGATATCTGCGAAGGGCCGTTTCCGATTCGCTCGTTTACCGGCGATATCGGCGGGCGCGTGGCGCTCGGCATCGGCCAGGGGAGTCTCGCGATTCTGGCGTTTCTGCCGGAAGCCGAGCGCGAGGAAATCATCCGCTTTAACGTGCCGCGGATTCGCGGCTACGGCGTGCTCGACGAAGTGTACTTGCGTACCGAGATCGAGCGGGTCCGGCAACTGGGTTACGCGGGGCGCAATAGCGGCTTGCTGGACGGCATGGCCGGCGTGGCGGTGCCGATTCTGGACCGCACCGGCGTCGCCGTGGCCGCGCTGAGCGTCGGTACGCTGGCTGCAAGGCTTGGCGACGATCGCTTGCCGATGGTGGTCGAATTGCTGCGGCGCCAGGCCCAGGCGCTCGGACCGCAGACTAATCCGTTCGATGTCGCCTTGCGCCGGCCGATGCATGGCCTTTCACGCGTCATGACGACAGAGCGGATCGCCTGAGCCGCGCTCGCGGTTGTCCGCGGTGGCCCGCAGTGACCATAAGTGAGCAGCAGTCCTGAAGATGGCAAAAGCAAGCTGGCTCCAGACGAATGCAGGATCCGCCAGAGCGCCTGCCGGTTAGAACAGTCGCGGAGTTCCGACCCAGACGACGAGGGTTTCGGTGCGTGCCGTATTGGCCCAGCTATGCGGCACCGTCGACTCGTAGTGCGCGCTGTCGCCCGCTTTCAGCGCAAACGTCTTGCCTTCCAGCGTCAACGACACCTTGCCGCTGATGACATAGAGAAACTCTTCGCCCGCATGCGTGGTGACCTCGGAGCGCTTCTGGCCGGGCGGCATCTTGACGAGGATTGCCTCGAGCTGCCGGCCGCCGGTCAGGTTGGTCAGGCGCGCGAACAGGTTCGCGGAATCGGCGAAGCCGAAAAATTTCAACTGGTCGCCACGGCTGACCGAGCGCTCTTCGCTCGGGGTGTCGACGAAATACTGCACGGTCACGCCGAGGGCGCTGGCAATCCCGGTCAGCGACGTGAGCGACGGGGTGGCGAGGCCGCGTTCCACCTGCGAGAGGAAAGGTTTGGAAATGCGCGCCGCTGTGGCTGTGTCATCGAGCGTGCGTTTCAGCCGTTGCCTCAGCGCGCGGATCTTGCTCCCCAGCTCGAGGGCCGGATTTTTGTTTTCAGCTTTCGTGACCATAGCGAGATGAATCAGCCCGTCAAAAAAATGTGTTTGATGTTAGTAAACAAAGTTTGATAGTCTTGCAAACCATCGCATTAGCGTGAGTATGCCCGGGAGGCATTTCTTTTCGAAGCGACCCGCTATGTTGCCAGAAGTCCAATGGGGCAGGCAGGTCGCTGGCTTGCGGGTTAGCGCCGAAAATCAAGCGGACGCGGGTAAGACGATATTGGGTCGTGCTTTTTTAGCCTTTTAAATTCATCCGATCAACGGACCGCTTGCTTAAATAAATTGATGCATTTCGAATTCATGGATGATATCGCGTGGCACGCCACGGCAAAATGTGCGATTGCCCTTCAGTGGCGTGGCCGGCATCAGTGAATTCCCTGAGTGACGGCGGGCTCCATGCTCAGGAGAATCGCGGGCGCTTGCGGGACGACTTCGACTTTCGGCCCGCTGGCTGTTTGCCATCCCATACGCAGCGATCCTGTGTGTGGAACCGTGAGCGGCGCGGCTTACCCTGCCGGCGCCGCCAACTTGAGATGAATATCACCGTTGATCCGTATCGCCACACCTGCTTCAACGCCCGCTCGCACGGGCCGCTGCCTGCCGCCGCTGCGCTGTGCCGCGCACGTGATGCCTTGTCATGGGCGCCGTTCCGCTTCAGCGCGTCCGGCTTCGTTGTGGCGCGATTTATTGCGCGCATCGTTACCCGACTTGTTGCCCGACCTGTTGCCCGACCTATGGCGCGTGTCATGGCGGACAAGGCGCCTGCCTCCCCACCCGGTTTGCTTCGCTTCGCTGCGCGGATGAGTGTACTCATGCCGTCGCGCAGCGGCACGACATCCGTCCGGCGTTTCCAGACGTTTCCCGACCCGGTTTCCAGACCCAGTTTCCCGCGACGCGCTGCTTGACCGGCGCGCCGCTGCAATCGCAAGAACACGAGGTAAATGATGAATTCAACCGTATCCCAGACTCGATCGTTTTCGACGGTCTTCCTGATCGAGATGTGGGAGCGTTTCGGCTACTACGGGATGGCCGCGCTGTTGGTCCTGTTCATGATCGACAAGCTCGGCTTCACCGACAGTCACGCCACGCTCACCTGGGGCGCTTTCACGGCGCTGGTCTATGCCGCGCCGTCGGTCGGCGGCTGGATCGGCGACAAGATCCTCGGCGCCCGCCGCACGATGGTGTTCGGCGCACTCGTGCTGGCCTGCGGCTATCTGATGCTCGCGGTGCCGAACGAGCAGCTCAACTACATGTACGCCTCGCTCGGCGTGATCGTGGTGGGCAACGGCCTGTTCAAGGCGAATGCCGCCAACCTGGTGCGACGTATCTATGAAGGCGACGATGCGCGGATCGACAGCGCGTTCACGATCTACTACATGGCGGTCAACATCGGTTCGACGGTGTCGATGCTCGCGACACCGTGGATCAAAGATCACTGGGGCTGGCACTCGGCGTTTGCCGTGTGCTGCGGCGGCATGCTGCTCGCCGTGCTGAACTACTTCATCATGTTTCGCACGCTGGCGCATGTGGGTTCCGCACCGGACGCCGAACCGGTCCGCTGGGCAAGGGTAGGCGCCGTGGTGCTCGGCGGCGTCGCGCTCGGCGCGGCGACCATCTTCGTGCTGCAGCATAAGGCCATCGCGGTGGCCTGCGTCTATACGGCAGGTGCCGCGATCCTCGCGATCTTCGGCTACATGCTTATCAAATGCGAGCAGTCGGAACGCGCGGGCCTGATCGCCGCACTGGTTCTGACGCTGCAAGCCATCCTGTTCTTCGTGTTCTATCAGCAGATGTCGACCTCGCTCACGCTCTTTGCCGTGCGCAACGTCGATCCGCATTTCTCGCTGTTCGGCGTGCCGCTCTTCACGTGGAGCGCGGCCCAGTTCCAGGCGCTCAACCCGATCTGGATCATGATGCTGAGCCCGATTCTCGCAGTGCTGTATACGCAATTGTCGAAGAGCGGCAACGACGTGTCGGTGGCGGTGAAGTACGCAATTGGCTTCGTGGTCGTGGCGGCGGGCTTTTTTGTGTACGCGGTGAGCGGCCGCTATGCGGTCGACGGCCGGGTCTCATCATGGTTCATGGTGGGCGGCTATGGCCTGTATTCGCTGGGCGAGTTGCTGGTGAGCGGCCTGGGTCTCGCGATGATTGCGCGCTATGTACCGGCCCGCATGAGCGGCTTTCTGATGGGCGCGTATTTCGTCGCAAGCGGCGTGTCGGGCTACCTGGGCAGCGTGGTGGCGAACTTCGCGCAGATGCCGTCCGGCGACCTCGATCCGCTGCAGTCGCTGCCGCTCTATACGAAGCTGTTCATGGGCCTCGGCTGGCTGGCGGCGCTCGGCGCCCTGGTCGCCGTGCTGCTGCTGCCGCTGATGAACCGCCTGTCGCGTGAGCATCATCGCTGCGTCAGCGATGCGCGCGATGGCGCGCTGCGCGAGGGGCAACTCTCCGCCGCCACGGAGTAAAGGCAAGGCGGGAACCCTTCGCGGACCCCGCTGGATGAACGGAACAGGGCGCGCCAGGCCGGCGCGCCCTGTTCCGTTTACGGCTGTTTCCACGCATACGTACAGGTCTTTTCGGTTTTGGCGGCAGCGTTTGCCGAGGCGTTCGCCTGCGCGGCGCGAAGCGAAGCATCTGCTCAGCGGCACGCACCGAAACTCGCCGGAGCGCGTTTACCCCCTGAAATACGGGTTAAAAAGTGTTGCGGAGTCAGCGCGACGCAACAAACAGTAACGGTTCTACACAAAAGAGTCGCGCAAAACGCTGCAGCGCTTGTAGAATCCGGCCTTGAAGCGTGCGCATACCGCGGACGCTTCTTGCATTCACTGACCAACAACAGGTAGGAGAAACATGCCGACTTCCGCAAAAAAGGTGGCCAAGAAGGCTGCTACGGTACCGACCAAGAAGGTTGCTGCGAAGAAAGTTCCTGCGAAGAAAGTCGTCGCAGCTAAGAAGGTCGCCGTGAAGGCGTCCGGCGCACCGTCGCCGATCAAGGACACCTTCACGAAGGCCTCGCTGGCTGCACACGTCGCAGAACGTGCTGCTGTTGAACCGAAGGCGGCCAAGGCTGTGCTGGCCGCGCTCGAAGACACGATCCTCGGCGCAGTCCACAAGAAGGGTGCTGGCGAATTCACGCTGTCGGGTCTTCTGAAGATCGTCGTGCAAGCAGTGCCGGCGAAGAAGAAGCGCTTCGGCAAAGACCCGTTCACGGGCGAAGAGCGTTGGTTCCCGGCCAAGCCGGCTAGCGTGCGCATCAAGGCACGTCCGCTGAAGAAGCTGAAGGACGCCGCAGCAGCGTAAAGAACGTGCATGGCGCCGCGTCGTTTTCGAACGGCAAACGGTGCCATGCCGCTCTGAACTGCGCGAAGTTCAGAAAGTGCAAAATCCCCGCGGGTGCAAATCCGCGGGGATTTTTTATTGCCGTCCGGTGGTGTCCGCTGGTGCCGAACGGCGGCGGATTGCCGCTCTACGCCCGCTGCAAGGGAATCGCTGCACCGGAGTAGCGCATTGCGAGCCGCCGCAGTACGATGATGCCGAAGCCGTGCCGGCCTTATGCGCTGTTCGTGTGCATCCATTCGGTTTTGCGTGCGGAAAGCCAATGGCATAGCGCTTGCTTTGAAGCTTGTCGAACACCGAATGCGCAGCGCATTCGCCTTCTATCCGACAACAAGAGCGGGGCGTGACATGCGATGCTATGACGAGATGCGTCATCACGATGAAGTCGTGCGGCCTCATTACGCACGCTTCGAACGCTGGCTGGTCAAGCAGGGCAACGAGGCAATCGCGCGCAAGCGCGCGGAGGCGGACCTGCTGTTTCGCCGCGTGGGCATTACCTTCGCGGTCAACGGCGACCTGTCCGGCACGGAACGGCTGATCCCGTTCGATCTGATCCCGCGGATCATTCCGCGCGGCGAATGGCAGACTCTCGAAGCGGGCCTGCGGCAGCGCGTGCAGGCGCTCAACCTGTTTATCCACGACGTCTATCACGATCGCAACATCGTGCGTGCCGGCATCGTCCCCGCCGAGCAGGTGTATACCAATGCGCAGTACCGGCCCGAGATGCAGGGCGTCAATGTCCCGCTCGGTGTTTACGCGCACATTGCTGGCGTCGACGTGGTGCGGGCCGGTGAAGACGGTGCGTTCTACGTGCTCGAAGACAACTTGCGGGTGCCGTCGGGCGTCTCCTATATGCTGGAAAACCGCAAGATGATGATGCGGTTGTTCCCGGAGCTGTTCGTCCAGAATCGCATCGCGCCGGTGGCGCACTATCCGGACCTGCTGCTCGATACCTTGCGCTCGGTGGCGCCCGAGGGTGTCGACGATCCGGTGGTGGTGGTACTCACGCCCGGCATGTACAACTCGGCGTACTTCGAGCACACCTTCCTCGCCCAGCAGATGGGTGTGGAACTGGTGGAGGGCAAAGACCTGTTCGTCGACGACAACTACGTGTTCATGCGGACCACCCAAGGCCCGAAGCGCGTCGACGTGATCTATCGCCGGGTGGACGACGACTTTCTCGATCCGCTCGCTTTCCGTCCCGATTCGGCGCTCGGCGTACCGGGTCTCCTGACCGCGTACCGGGCAGGACGGGTGGCGCTCGCCAACGCAATGGGCACCGGCATTGCCGACGACAAATCGATCTATCCGTACGTGCCGGAGATGATCGAGTTCTACCTCGGCGAGAAGCCGATCCTCAACAACGTGCCGACGTTCCAGTGCCGCAAGCCCGACGATCTCGCCTACACGCTTGCGCACTTGCCGGAGCTGGTGGTGAAGGAAGTGCACGGCGCGGGCGGCTATGGGATGCTGGTGGGACCGGCCTCTACCGCCGCGGAAATCGAAGCGTTCCGCGCCCGTCTGATTGCACGGCCGGCGGGCTATATCGCGCAGCCCACGCTGGCCTTGTCGGCGTGCCCGACTTTCGTGGAGGCCGGCATCGCGCCGCGCCATATCGACCTGCGCCCGTTCGTGCTGTCCGGCAAGACCGTGACGATGTGCGCCGGCGGCCTGACCCGGGTCGCCTTGCAGGAAGGGTCGCTGGTGGTCAATTCATCGCAGGGAGGCGGCACCAAGGATACCTGGATGGTCGACTGAAGGGGTTGCGGGTCCCGCCGCCGTGAAGTCCGCGGCGGCCGCACCCGCACAACAAGGAAAGCCGGCGCAAGGAACGTAGCAGCGACGTAACAGCACGTACCAACGACGTACCAGCGCGCCGGCGCAAGCGGGTAACCAGCGCGGGCACAGAACGCCCAGCGTCATCAATCATGGAAAGCCGTCATGCTAAGCCGCACTGCCGACCACCTCTTCTGGATGGCCCGTTACATGGAGCGCGCCGAGAATACCGCGCGCATGCTGGATATCAACCTGAAGGCGCTGCTGCTGCCGCAGACGCCTGAACAGGAGGCCCGCGCGCAGCGTTCGGTGCTGCGCATCTCCGAGCTGGAGACGGCCTTCGCGCAACGCTACGACGAACCGACGCGCGAACACGTGCTCGATTTCATGGTGGCGGACGCCACCAACCCGTCGAGCATTCACTCCTGCCTGCAGGCCGCGCGTGAAAACGCTCGCGCCGTGCGCGGCACCTTGACCACCGAATGGTGGGAAACCATCAACGACACCTGGCTCCAGTTCAACGAGCGGACCGCGGCAGGCCAGCTCACCACGAGCCCGGATGCGTTGTTCGAATGGGTCAAGTTCCGCTCGCACCTGTCGCGCGGCGTGACGATCGGCACCGCGTTGCAGGACGACGCGTTCTTCTTCACGCAGCTCGGTACCTATCTGGAGCGCGCCGACAACACCGCGCGGATTCTCGATGTGCGCTTTGCGGACGTGGAGCCGAATTCGCGCGATGCCGCGCGCCAGCTCGAAGACTTCTACTACTGGACTTCGATTCTCAGCTCGGTGTCGGCGCTGGAGATCTATCGCAAGGTGTATCGCGACGTCGTCACGCCGGCCCGGGTCGTCGAACTGATGATCCTGAACCAGCAGATGCCGCGCTCGCTGCTGGCCTCCGTGGATGGTGTCTGCAACAACCTGGCGATGCTGCGCACGTCGGGTTCCAACCAGTGCGAGCGCTTTGCCGGCAAGCTGCGCGCCGAACTGGTGTACTCCGACATCCGGCAGATTTTCGAAGCCGGCCTGCACGCCTATCTGACGCAATTCCTGGCCCGCGTGTTCGAACTCGGCAATCTGGTTGCGCGTACCTATCTGATGCTGCCAGTCGCCTGACGGAGTTTTTTTATGTACCTGACGATCCGCCACGACACCGCCTATCGCTACGAAGCGACGGTTCATTATTCGATCCAGCAACTGCGTCTCACGCCGACTAGCGGCGCGTCGCAGACGGTGCGGCGCTGGAGCATCGACGCTCCCGGCAAGCTCGACTCCACCTTCGATGCCTACGGCAACGTGCTGCATACGCTGGTGCTGAACAAGCCGCACAGTGAGATCCACCTGCATGTAGCCGGGGAGGTCGATACGTTTCCGCTCGTCGACGGCCTGCTGCGCGACACGGTCGGCCCGGTGCCGCTCGAGCATTTCACCTGCGCCACGCGCCTGACCGAAGCCGATGAGGCGGTACGTGAACTGGCCGAGTCGGTGCCGGCGCTCACTACGCCGCAAGGGCTCATCAAGCTTTCCGAGGAGATCGTGCAGCGTGTGAAATACCGCCCGGGGATCACCGAAGTGACCAGCACGGCGGCTGAAGCGCTCGCGCTCGGCAGCGGGGTCTGCCAGGACCATGCGCATCTGCTGCTGGCGTGCTGTCGCGCGCGCGGCATTCCGGCGCGCTACGTGAGCGGCTATATCGAGCCCGGCGACGTGCCGCATGGCGCGAGTCACGCATGGGTCGACGTCTGGCTCGACGGCGCGGGCTGGACTTCGGTCGACGTGACGCATGCCGCGTTCGCCAGCGAACTCTACTGCCGGCTCGCGGCGGCGCGCGATTACGAGGCGGCGGCGCCGGTGCGCGGGCGGCGCATCGGCGGTCTGGAGGAGAAGCTGAAGGTTTCCGTGACGGTCAGTGCGCAATTGCCACAGTAGGGTTGAACGCACAAGAGGCGCGGCAGCGTCGCATTACAATAGCGACGTCTGCTGGTCTTCTGGATATTTTTTATGACTTACTGTGTGGCGATGTGCGTGGACGACGGGCTCGTCTTCCTGTCCGATACCCGCACCAATGCCGGCGTCGATCACATCAGCACCGCGCGCAAGATGACGGTGTTCGAGCAGCCCGGCGAGCGCGTGCTGGTGCTGCTCGGCGCGGGCAATCTCTCGCTGACCCAGGCCGTGCTGCATGATCTCAGCGAGCCGGACGACGCCGATCAACCCACGCTGTGGAACGCGCCGACCATGGCGGACGCGGCCCGCGTGGTGGGCAAGGCGGTGCGCGACGTGCATCAGCGCGAAGCCCAGGCGTTGCAGGAATTCGGCGTCGACTTCAATTGCAGCTTTATCCTGGGCGGGCAGATTGCCGCGAACGGCAAGCCGCACGGGGGCCGGCCGCATCTGTTCATGATCTACGCGGCGGGCAATTTCATCGAATCTTCGGCGGTGAACCCGTATTTCCAGATCGGCGAGTCGAAATACGGCAAGCCGATTATCGACCGTGTGCTCACTCCCAGCACGCCGCTCGACGAAGCCGCCAAGTGCGCGCTGATCTCGATGGACTCCACGCTGCGCTCGAATCTGTCGGTGGGGCTGCCGCTCGATCTGCTGGTCTATGAAAAGGACGCGCTGCGGGTCACGCGTTTCGTTTCCGTCGATCACGACAATGCCTACTTCGAAATGATCCACCGCACGTGGGGCGAGCGGCTGCGTCAGGTGTTCGGGGAGATTCCGGACCCCGACTGGCAGGAATCGGCCAACGTGCCGGTGCAGCGCCGCGAGCGCGCGCTAGTGTTGCACCGGGCGCCGGTGAGCAGCGATGACGTCGTCGAAACGAAGCCGGCCCAGACGCTGGCGCAGGCTGAGAAGAAGGCGCAGCGGTAGGGGGCTGGCTGGGCCGCTGCGAGGGAGGCTTGGGGCATGGCGGCGAACGCATGCTGCATGCCGCCAAGCGTCTTGCGGACCTAATGCGCAGCAATGCGAGCCAGCCTGTCCGGGTGCGCGGCATGCCGCGATGGTTTAGCTCCCGTGGGCCTTCACCCGCACAGGGTCGCCGACCCCACACAAATCCCCGCTCCAATGAAAAAAGCCAGCCACCGGCTTGGAGCCTGTGGCTGGCTTTCGACAGCGTCCTGCTTTAGCTGTCCGTCAAGTCGATTAGAACTTGTGACGGATACCGAGGCTGACGATTGCTTGCGAGTTCGAAGCCGAGAACGAGTCGTAGTCAGCAACCGATGCCACTGCGCCCGTGCCCGATGCCTTTTGATAGGCGCCGACCAGGTACAAGTCCGTGCGCTTCGACAGGTTGTAGTCGCCGCCCAGCGAGATCTGGTTATACGATGCCGATTCGCCGTTGCCCGAACCGTGCGTGTACGTGTAGCCCAGACCCAGCAATGCTGCCGGCGTCAGTTGGTAGTTCACGAAGCCTGCGCCGACGTTGTAACGTTCCGTCGAGGTGAACGACGAGAATGCGTCCGGCTTGTACTGTGCGTTGCTGTAACGCAGACCAGCGGTGATCGGTCCGATCACGTACTGAGCGCCGATCGAAGCGATGCCGATCGACTTGGCCGTTTCGTACGGCGTGTTGATCGAGTTGAACGTGCCGTCCGACGTGCCTGCCCAGCCGCCATTGCGACCTGCCTTCGAGTCGGCGTTATCCATGCGGATGTAGCCGGCTGCGATGCTGAACGGACCGTTTGCGTACGTTGCTGCGCCCGACCAGGTTTGACCCGAACCGGTCGAACCAGCGACGCCGCCGAATGCGTACATTGCTTCGAACTGGAAGCCAGCGTACGTGTTCGACGTGTACTTGATGGCGTTGTTCGTACGCGAGCTGTTGTCGTTGTTGTCAACGTCGCTCGGCGTGGTGAACGTGGAGCCCCAGTAGTTGTCAGCCGTGACTGCCTGGACCAGGTCGACGACCGGGTCATACTGGCGGCCGATCGTGACCGTACCGAACTGGTCGCTCTGCAGGCCAACATATGCCTGACGGCCGAATTCGCGGCTGCCTTGGCCCAGCTTGCCGCTGTTCGGATCGAAACCGTTTTCCAACTGGAAGATAGCCTTCAGGCCACCGCCCAGATCTTCCGTACCCTTCAAGCCCCAGCGGTTGCCCTGCAGGTTACCGGATGCGAGAGCGACGGAGCTCTTGTTGCTGCCCGAAACGTTATTGTTGTTGATGTACTGGATCGAATCGTCGAGAACGCCGTACAGGGTGACGCTGCTTTGAGCGTGAGCTGCACCTGCTGCACCCAGCAGTGCCAGCGAGAGGCTAGTCAGTGCGAATTTTTTCATCCATTTCTCCACGCGATGATTGGTTTCGTTGTTGCGGAAAGGAGAATAGCTCAGGGTCTCTTAAGGGTAATACTGAAAAAAAATGAGTGTCTCGTAAACGTGACACCCCCCGAAAACGCTTATGTAGCAAGCACACTAAGTATTATTGCTGATGTAGCAACACTTCATGCCGAAAACTGGATTATTGTTGTTTCGTTGATAGTGGATCGTCCAGTATTCGTCATTCAAGCGTGTATTTGAAAGCTATATGTAATTTTATTGTCTACGGAAAGCCGCGCGACGGACCGAGTTCATACAGGTGTCATGCGTCAAGAAATTGATCTCTGCGCTGGACAGTTCGGTTCGAATGTGGGCGTTCTCCCTGGTTACACGACGCGAAAAAGCTTCAATGCTCGTCATTGCTGGCTGCAACGGCGGATGCGCCGTCGTTGCGGCGGCGACCAGCCACCGTGGTCACCAGCAAGGCCGCGCCGGCAGCCACCAACAGCGATCTCCATGGATTGCGTTTGACGTAGCGGTCCGCCGCCGCGGCTTTGCGGCCCGCTTCCAGCAGCGTCGAAGCGGCCACGCGCGTTGCCTGATCTTCGGCGCGAATCACTTTGCGGCCGATACTGGCCACTGTGCGGACGTCGACCGCGGTCACCGTCGCGCCTCGCCGGGCGGCTTCGGGCTGCTCAGTCCGCGTGCTCGCCTCGCTGGCTGAATTAGCCGAATTGCCTGAATTTCCGACAGTCGTTCCGGTACCGTCGCCGACAGCACTGCCTGTTTCCGCCATCGTCTCGGCCGGTCTGGTCCTGGCCGCGAGATTGCGCGCCGCCAGCGAGGGAATCGTCGAGGCCGCCAGCACCGACGCCAGCTTGGCCCGGCTCCCGGCCGGCGCTTCCTCCAGTTGTCCCCAAGCTCCGCGCGGGTCATGCAGCCTGCCGCGCGCCGCGGCGAACTCCGCACCGAGCAACAGCACGACCGCCGAGAAGTACAGCCACATCAGGAGCACCGCCAGCGAGCCGGCCGCGCCGAACGAATTCGCCATGCCTGCATGCGCTATATAGAGTGCAAAGAGTTTTTTGCCCGCCGAGAACAGCACCGCCGCGACCACGCCGCCCACCAGCGCATCGCGCCAGCGGACCACGGCGTCGGGCAGGAATTTCAGCAGGGCGGCAAAGGCGAAGGCCAGCACCAGCAGTCCTACCAGCAACTGCAGCAGATTGCCGATCACGACATACGGCGAGTTGCCCCACAGCCACTGGCCGATAAAGGTGATGGCGGTGTCGAGTACGAGCGAGACGATCAGCAGGAACGCCACGCCGAGCACGAGCCCAAACGAAATCAGCCGCACCCGCACCAGCGCGATCACGCTCGACGAGCGCGGGCCGGTGAGCGGCCACACCATATTCAGCGCGCTATTCAGGGACGAGAAGGTGGCCGACGCACCGATGGCAAGCAGCGCGAACGAAATGATGGCTGCGATGCCGCCCGCGCTGCCCGCGTGCCGGGCGTTCTGGACGATGGTCTGGACACCCGCGGCGGCTTCGTCGCCGAGCAAGCCGTGGATATGCGCGAACAACTCGCCGCGGGCCGCCTGCGCGCCAAAGAACCAGCCTGCCACGGCGATCACCATGACCAGGGTGGGCGCGAGCGAGAACGCCGCGTAGAACGCGATGCTCGCGGCCATCGCGGCGCAACGGTCTTCAGCGAACTGCCTGAACGCGCCGATCGCCCATGAGGCATGCCGGCGGGCCGCGTGTTGCAGTTTGTCGGCGGATAGCGTGTCGATGTCCATAGGGCCTCTTGACGGAGGGGCGTGCCGCCGGAGGTTGCGCGCGCGGGCCTCGGCGGTACGACGCGCATGCCATCGCGGCGCGCAAACAGTGTGCCTGTCACTATACCAAGGACCGTCTCGAATCAGGGTATGTCCGGTACCGGCTAGGTCCAGGCGGAAGTACTCTATTCAGGTAGCGCCATATACTTTAAGCACTCCCCCACAACACCAAAGCCGAGGGCGACCATGTTGCAAATGTCCCGGCGCCAGTTCCTGAAGGTGACGGCGTCCACGCTGGCCGGATCGAGCTTAGCCCTGCTGGGCTTCTCCCCGGACCCCGCGCTCGCCGAAGTCCGGCAGTACAAACTGGCGCGTACCACTGAAACCCGCAACACCTGCCCGTATTGTTCGGTCGGTTGCGGGATCCTCATGTACGGCCTGGGCGACGGCGCGAAGAACGCCACGGCCAGCATCATTCATATAGAAGGCGATCCGGATCACCCGGTCAACCGCGGCACGCTGTGTCCGAAGGGGGCCAGCCTGATCGACTTCATTCACAGCCCGAGCCGCCTGCAGTACCCCGAGTATCGCGCGGCCGGCGCCAACCAGTGGCAGCGCATTTCGTGGGACGACGCGCTCGACCGGATCGCGAAGCTGATGAAGGCCGACCGCGACGCCAACTTCGTCGAAACCACCGAGGACGGCAAGAAGGTCAACCGCTGGCTGACCACCGGGATGCTGGCCGCCTCCGCCGGCAGCAACGAGGTGGGGTACCTGACGCACAAGACTGTGCGCAGCATGGGGATGCTCGCGTTCGATAACCAGGCGCGTGTCTGACACGGCCCGACGGTGGCAGGTCTTGCCCCGACGTTTGGCCGTGGAGCGATGACGAACCATTGGGTCGACATCAAGAACGCGGACGTGATTCTGGTGATGGGCGGCAACGCCGCCGAAGCGCATCCGTGCGGCTTCAAGTGGGTGACCGAAGCGAAGGCGCACCGCAAGGCGCGCCTGATCGTGGTCGACCCGCGCTTTACGCGCACCGCATCGGTGGCCGACTATTACGCGCCGATTCGCACCGGCACGGACATCCTGTTCCTCGGCGGGGTGATCAACTACCTGCTGACGAACGACAAGATCCAGCACGAGTACGTGAAGAACTACACGGACTTCCCGTTCATCGTGCGCGAGGACTTTGTCTTCAAGGACGGCATCTATTCCGGCTACGACGCGGACAAGCACAGCTATCCGGACAAGGAGAGCTGGGACTACGAGCGCGGCGACGACGGCTTCGTGAAGGTCGACATGACGCTGCAGGACCCGCGCTGCGTCTATAACCTGCTCAGGCAGCATTACTCGCGCTATACGCCCGAGATGGTCGAAAAGACCTGTGGCACGCCTAAAGACAAGTTTCTGAAGGTCTGCGAGATGCTGGCCACCACGGCGGTGCCAGGGCGCGCGGGAACGATCCTGTACGCGCTTGGCTGGACGCACCACTCGGTCGGCGCGCAGATGATCCGCACCGGGGCGATGGTGCAATTGCTGCTCGGCAATATCGGCATCGCCGGCGGCGGCATGAATGCGCTGCGTGGTCACTCGAACATCCAGGGGCTGACCGACCTCGGCTTGATGTCGAACCTGCTGCCGGGCTACATGACGCTGCCGATGGAGGCCGAGCAGGACTACGGCGACTACATCAAGAAACGCGCCACGCAGCAGTTGCGGCCCAACCAGTTGAGCTACTGGAAGAACTACGGCGCGTTTTTCGTGAGCTTCATGAAGGCGTGGTGGGGCGACGCGGCCACCCCCGACAACAACTGGGGCTACGACTATCTGCCCAAGCTCGATAAGTCATACGACTTGCTGCAGGCCATCGAGCTGATGCATCAGGGCAAGATGAACGGCTATATCGCGCAGGGCTTCAATGTGCTGGCGTCCTCGCCGAACAAGGCGAAAACCGTCGCCGCACTGAGCAAGCTGAAATGGCTGGTGGTGATGGACCCGCTCGCCATCGAGACGGCGGACTTCTGGAAGAACCACGGCGACTACAACGACGTGGACGCCTCGAAGATCCAGACCGAAGTGTTCCGGCTACCCACCACGTGTTTCGCGGAAGAGCGCGGCTCGCTGGTGAGTTCGAGCCGGGTGCTGCAATGGCACTGGCAGGGCGCGGACGGCCCCGGCGAAGCGAAGAGCGACCTGGAAATCATGTCGGGGATTTTCCTGCGTATGCGCAAGGCATATCAGGAGCAGGGCGGCAAATACCCGGATCCGATCGTCAAGCTGGCCTGGCCGTACGCGAACCCGCAAAGTCCGACGCCGGAAGAACTGGCGATGGAGTACAACGGCAAGGCGGTCACCGACCTGACCGACCCGAAGGATCCGGCCAAGGTGCTGGTGAAGAAGGGCGAGCAACTGGCCAGTTTTGCACAACTGAAGGACGACGGCTCGACCTCGAGCGGCTGCTGGATCTTCTGCGGCGCGTGGACCCAGGCGGGCAACCAGATGGGGCGGCGCGACAACTCCGACCCGACCGGAATCGGCCAGACGCTCAACTGGGCATGGGCGTGGCCCGTCAACCGGCGGATTCTGTATAACCGGGCGTCCTGCGATCTGAACGGCAAGCCGTTCGATCCCACCCGCAAGCTGATCGGTTGGAACGGCGCCGCCTGGAGCGGAGTGGACGTGCCGGACTTCAAGGTGGATGAGCCGCCGGAAAACGGCATGGGGCCGTTCATCATGAACCCGGAAGGCGTGGCGCGCTTCTTCGCCCGCGACATGATGAACGAAGGGCCATTCCCCGAGCATTACGAGCCGTTTGAAAATCCGCTCGGCTACAACACGCTGCACCCGCAGAACGCGCAGGCAACCAGCAACCCCGCGGCGCGCGTGTTCCCGGACGACCGCGCGGCTTTCGGCAAGGCGGCGGACTTCCCGCATACGGCCACCACCTATCGTCTGACCGAACACTTCCACTTCTGGACCAAGCATGCGCGCCTGAATTCGATTATTCAGCCACAGCAGTTTGTCGAGATTGGCGAAGACCTCGCGAAGGAGGTGGGGGTGGTGGCCGGCGACCGCGTGAAGGTGTCGTCCAATCGCGGCTACCTGATCGCGGTGGCGGTGGTGACCAAGCGGATCAAGCCGCTGATGATCGACGGCAAGAAGGTGCAGACGGTGGGGATTCCGCTGCACTGGGGCTTCAAGGGGCAGACGAAGCCGGGTTACATCACCAATACGCTGACGCCGGTGGTGGGCGACGGGAATTCGCAGACACCGGAATTCAAGTCGTTCCTGGTGAAGGTCGAGAAAGCATAGGGGGCGCGAGATAGAAAATGGCACTTCAATCATTGGATATCAAGCGCCAGTCGGCCACCACCGTGCAGCCGCCGGCTGTGCGCGAGCCGGTGACCGGTACGGTGGCGAAGCTGATCGACGTCAGCAAGTGCATCGGCTGCAAGGCGTGTCAGACGGCGTGCATGGAGTGGAACGACCTGCGTGACGAGGTGGGGATCAACCACGGCGTGTACGACAACCCGATGGATCTGAGCGAGCATTCGTGGACGGTGATGCGTTTCGCCGAGTACGAGAACCCCGACGGCAACCTCGAATGGCTGATCCGCAAGGACGGCTGCATGCACTGCGAGGACCCGGGCTGCCTGAAAGCCTGTCCGTCGCCGGGCGCGATCGTGCAGTACACGAACGGCATCGTCGACTTTCATGAAGAGAACTGCATTGGTTGCGGTTACTGCGTGACCGGCTGCCCGTTCAACGTGCCGCGCATTTCGAAGAAGGACAACCGGGCATACAAATGCACGCTGTGTTCCGACCGGGTGGCGGTGGGTCAGGAACCCGCATGCGTGAAGACCTGCCCGACCGGCGCGATCGTGTTCGGCACCAAGGAAGATATGAAGCAGCATGCGGCGGAGCGCATCGAGGATCTGAAAGAACGCGGCTTCGAGCACGCCGGGCTGTACGACCCGCCGGGTGTGGGCGGCACGCATGTGATGTATGTGCTGCACCACGCGGATCAACCGTCGCTGTATCACGGCTTGCCGGACAATCCGCGGATCAGCCCGATGGTGCGCCTGTGGAAGGGCGTGGCGAAACCGCTGGCGGTGGCGGGCATTGTGCTGGCGGCGCTGTCCGGGTTCTTCCACTACACGCGGGTGGGACCGAACGAGGTGACGGAAGACGAGGAACGGGCTGCGCAGGACGATGCAAAACGCATTCGTGGCGAACGCGAGGAGTAGCGAGATGAAGTCACATGACCCGAATCTGATTGTGCGTTACACGCCGAATGAGCGGACGAATCACTGGATCACGGCGATTGCGTTTGTGTTGCTGGCGTTGTCCGGCCTGGCGCTGTTTCATCCGTCGATGTTCTGGCTGACGGCGCTGTTCGGCGGCGGACAGTGGACACGGATCTTGCACCCATTTGTGGGCGTAGTGATGTTCGTGTCGTTTTTCATTCTTGCGGTGCGGTTCTGGCATCACAACTATCTGGATCGCGACGACGTGCAGTGGTTGCGGCAGATTGACGATGTGCTCGCCAATCGCGAGGAGAATTTGCCGGAGATCGGGCGGTATAACGCCGGGCAGAAGCTGCTATTCTTTACGATGGTCGCTTGTCTCTTGTTACTGCTCTGCAGCGGGGTAGTGATCTGGCGGCGGTATTTTTCTTTTTACTTTCCTGTTGAGGTGATTCGCTTCGCGGCTGTCGTTCATGCCGTGGCTGCGTTTGTTCTTATTGTTGGGATTGTTGTGCATGTCTATGCTGCGATCTGGATCAAGGGGTCGGTTGGGGCGATGGTGAGGGGTACCGTTAGTCTTGGGTGGGCCAGGAAGCATCATCCCAAGTGGTTTCGGGAGAGTGTTAAATAATTGGGTTTTTTGCCTGCGGCGCTTGTTGTTGTTGTTGTTGTTGTTCTTGCGGTGTTGGCCTTTCCTTGTATTCTTAGTGGTCTATTTGCGTTGCCCCTGTGCGGGGCGGCACTTACTTTCTTTGCCGCCGCAAAGAAAGTAAGCAAAGAAAGCGGGCTGACAACCGCCAGCCTGTAGGTGTCCGCCACTCAGGCCACCGCGGAGTGGTCCGCACGAGGACCTGCCCTCGCGCTGCTCCTGTTAGTGACACAGGGCTCATTCATCCCGCCAGCGCACTGCGTGCGCGGCGGATGGGTCTGGTAGTGGTGGGATGCCGGGTCTGGCTGGTGGTGGCAGGGCGCTAAGTGTTTGGATATCTAAGTATGAATGTTACGAAACGAGCGTATGGAGAAGGAGTTATGCCATTCGGTGGGGCGCGAAGCGCGACGCTGGAACGGATGAGTGCTTTGTCACTCAGTTGAGTGGTGCAAGGGCCGGTCTTCGTGCGGACCATTCCGTGTTGACCTGAGTGGTGGACACCTACAGGCTAGCGGTTGTCAGCCCGCTTTCTTTTGCCTACTTTTCTTTGCGGCGGCAAAGAAAAGTAGGTGCCGCCCCGCACAGGGGCAACGCAAATAGACCACTAAGAATGCAAGGAAAGGCCAACACCGCAGGAACAACAAGCACCGCAGGCAAGAAAACCGCTAGGACAACAAGGAAAGGCCAACGCCATAGGCAAACCCCCAAAGAGGCCGCCGCAGGCAAACAACCAAGCCGCCGGCAAGGCAAAAAAGCTAAATTAGCTCGACTAACCCGAGCGTGCGCAGCATAGAAGGAGGCCCATGGTGACTCAAAAAATCCTGGACCCATCGCAGATTGAAGCCCTGGACCACTCGGCGATCCCACGTATCCGCCTGCCCGAACGGGCGGCGATCTTCGCCACGCGCGCAGCGCGCCTGAAACAACTGGCGGCCACGAGCCCCATAGGCGGCTACGTCAGACTCATGTCGACCGTAGCTGCGGCGCAGCATCAACTGCTGGAAACCTTCGTAGCAAAAATGCCGTCGCAAGAAGCGCTTGCTAACGCTCAGCAACACTCCATGCCGCTGATCCCGGCACTCTCCCCTGAGCGAGATCCGGCGTGGCGTGAGATTCTCCACCGCCTGCTCGATAAGGTCGAAGCCGCCGGCGCCGTTACCCCTGTTCTCGGCAAAGTCCTCGATACCCTCCGTCTGAAGTCATCGGACGAACTCGATGCCCAGGCGGACGCCGTCCTCGCCCACCGCTACAGCGAAATCGATCCGGCCGCCGCACCGTTTATCATGGCGGCGCTCCAGGTCGTCTGGACCGATCTTGCGAGCCGGCTCGATGCGCGTGAGGTTCCGTATCTCGACACGCCCGGTGTTTGCCCCGTCTGCGGCGCGCTGCCGGTGGCCAGCATCGTGCGCGTGGGTGGGCAGTATCAGGGTTATCGTTATCTGCAATGCGGTCTGTGCGCCAACGAATGGCATGTGGTTCGCGCCAAGTGCTCGAACTGCGATTCGACCAAAGGCATTGCCTATCATGGCATCGATGGCGGCAACGAAGCGCTCAAGGCCGAGTCCTGCGATGAATGTTATACGTATCGCAAGATCGGCTATCAGGAGAAAGATTTCGAGTTCGAACCGCTCGCCGATGACCTCGCGAGCCTCACGCTCGATCTGTTAATGAACGAAGCAGGCTATCAGCGCAGCGGTCCCAATCCGCTGCTGTGGCCCGAAGTACCGTCGGACGCATAAGCAGGAGAAATACGGGGTGAGTGAAGTGCAGGGGAATCCGCTAAACACGCTGCTGGCACGTGTGCCCGCCGTCGAGCGCGTCATGTCGTGCGCGGCCGTGCAGCCGTTGCTCGCGCAATATGGCCGCACCCAGGTTCTGGCCGCCGTGCGCGCGACGCTCGACTCGCTGCGCCGCGATCTGCAAAGAGGAGCACGCCCTGACGAGTCCGGCGCGCAAGGGCATGCCACGGCCGCGAGCGTGCCTCACGAGGCGCGTGAGGCCGTGGACCACGCGCCTGCGGCTTCGCGCGCCGGCTTGCCGTTAGCGTCCGCGTGCGACGAAAGCCAGGTTGCCGGGCGCGCCGCCGTGCTGCTGGCGCAACGCGAACAAAGTCATCTGCGCAGCGTATTCAATCTCACGGGCACTGTACTGCACACCAACCTCGGCCGTGCACTGTTGCCCGACGAAGCCGTGCGCGCAGTCGTCGACGCGCTGACGAACCCGATGAATCTTGAGTTCGATCTCGCGACCGGCAGCCGCGGCGACCGCGACGATCTGATCGAAGGGATCGTCTGCGAACTGACCGGCGCGGAAGCGGCTACTGTAGTGAATAACAACGCTGCGGCTGTGCTGCTGACGCTGTCGGCGCTCGCGTCGAAGAAGGAAGTGATCGTGTCGCGCGGTGAACTGGTCGAGATCGGCGGATCGTTTCGCATTCCAGACATCATGTCGCGGGCGGGCGCCCGTCTGCACGAAATCGGCACCACCAACCGTACGCACCTAAAGGACTACGAAGAAGCGATCGGGCCGCGAACCGCGATGTTGATGAAAGTCCACTGCAGCAACTATGCAATCAGCGGCTTCACGAAGGCGGTCGAGCTCGATGAACTCGTGCCGTTGGCGCGACGTCATGGCTTGCCGGTTGCAGTCGATCTCGGCAGCGGCACACTGGTCGATCTTACGCAGTGGGGTTTGACGGGCGAGCCGACCGTAGGCGAGAACGTCGCCGCGGGCGCCGATCTCGTCACCTTCAGTTGTGACAAACTTCTTGGCGGTCCGCAAGCGGGGCTGATCGTCGGACGAGCTGATTTGATCCGCAAAATCAAGAAGCATCCGCTCAAACGCGCACTGCGCGTCGGCAAGCTTACGCTTGCGGCGCTCGAACCGGTCCTGCGTCTTTACCAGGCGCCCGAGTTTCTGCGCGAACGCCTGACGACGTTGCGTCTGCTCACCCGGCCCGCAGCCGAAATGCGTGGTTTTGCCGAGCGCGCGCTGCCTGTTCTGGAGCGTGCGCTCGGGGACAGTTTCACCGTCAGCGCCGAACCGATGTTCAGCCAGATCGGCAGTGGGGCGTTGCCGGTCGAACAACTGCCGAGCTACGGGCTGGTGGTGCGTCATGCAACCGGCAAGCGGAGCGGCCGGGCGTTGATGAAGCTCGAGAGAGCGTTGCGTGAATTGCCGCGTCCGGTGATCGGCCGCATCGCGGACGATGCCTTGCGGCTCGACCTGCGCTGCCTCGAAGCCAACGATGAGGCTGCCTTCCTCGCGCAATGTGAGGTGTTGCACGCATGATCGTTGGTACGGCTGGGCATATCGATCACGGCAAGACGACTCTCGTGCGGGCGCTGACGGGTGTCGATACGGACCGGCTCAAGGAAGAAAAGGCCCGGGGCATTTCGATCGAACTCGGCTATGCGTATACGCAGTTAGAGAACGGCGACGTACTCGGCATGATCGACGTGCCGGGTCACGAGAAGCTGGTGCATACGATGGCCGCAGGTGCGTGCGGAATCGACTTCGCGCTGCTCGTGATCGCCGCGGACGACGGCGTGATGCCGCAAACGCGCGAGCATCTGGCGATCCTGCAACTGCTCGGCGTGACACATGGCGCGGTGGCGTTGACCAAAGCCGACCGCGTCGACGCGCCGCGCCTCGCACAGGTGCGCGCCGAGATTGAGGCGTGGCTGGCGGCAACGCCGCTAGCGGAGGCGCCGCTGTTCGAAACCAACGCCACGCAGCCGGGCGATACGGGTGTGGCGCAGCTCAAGGCCTGCTTGCACGAAGCCGCGATGAGCTGGCATGCGCGCCGCGACGACGGCTTGTTTCGTCTCGCGATCGATCGTGTGTTCACGCTGGCCGGGCAAGGCACGATCGTAACCGGCACCGTGTTCGCCGGGCGCGTGAGCGTCGGCGATACATTGCGGCTAGCGCCGGCCGCGACGCCGGTACGCGTGCGCAGCATTCACGCGCAGAATCGCGCAGCCGAGACGGGCCACGCCGGCGAGCGCTGTGCACTGAACCTCGCGGGCATCGACAAGGACGCGATCGCGCGTGGCGACTGGATTGTCGATGAGCGGCTTGCCGAGCCGTCGGAACGGCTCGATGTCGAACTCACGCTGTTAGCCGATGCTGGGCTCACGCTGCAGCATTGGACGCCGTTGCATGTGCATCTCGGCACGACGCATCGGGTCGCGCACGTGGCGCTGCTGGAGGGCGACACCTTGCCTGCAGGGGCGGCCGCGCGCGTGCAGCTCGTGTTCGATGAGCCGGTCTGCGCGTTACCCGGCGATCGCTTCATCGTGCGCAATGCGCAGGCGAGCCGTACCGTCGGCGGTGGCCGTGTCCTCGATCCGTTCGGTCCGGCACGCAAGCGCCGCACGCCGGAGCGGCGCGCGTGGCTCGATGCGCTGCGGGCGTGGCTCGACCAGGGCACCATCGAGCCGCTGCTCGAACAGGCGCCGCGCGGCATGCTGCGCTCGACGCTGATGCATCTGACGGGCCTGCCTGCAGCGTTGCTGAGCCTGCCCGGTACGGCGCTAGCCATTCCTCTGCGCAGCAAGGCTGGCGACGATGCGGTCATCCTCCTGCGGCGTCACTGGGACCGGCTTGCGGCGCAAATGATGCGCGTCTTGCAGCAGTTTCATGAGCGCATGCCCGACGAGCAAGGCCCCGACGCCGCGCGCTTGCGGCGCATGGCGGCGCCGTTGCTGGCCGAGGGCGTGTGGCGCGCCTTGATTGACTCACTGGTGGCGCAGGGTACGGTGGTGAGGAGCGGTGCGTGGTTGCATTTGCCGGAGCATACGGTGTCGCTCGACGCGAGCGAGGAGGCGCTGGCCGCTGCGCTGTTACCCTTGATTGCTCAAGGCCGCTTCGATCCGCCCTGGGTGCGCGATCTGGCGAGCGCGACGCAAGCGCCCGAAGACAAGGTGCGGCGGCTCTTGCGCAAGCTGGCGCGCCAAGGCGCTGTCTATCAGGTGGTGCGGGATCTGTTCTATCACCCGGACACGGTGCGCGAGCTGGCGCGTCTGGTGACCGCGCTCGCGCAGGAGCAGGGCGGGATGCTGGGCGCATCGGCGTTCCGCGATGCGAGCGGTCTGGGCCGCAAGCGCGCGATCCAGATTTTAGAGTTCTTCGATCGCGTTGGGTATACTCGCTTTCAGCGCGATCTTCGCTTCGTGCGCCCTGATAGTCGCTTGCTTGAGGGGCTTTGAACACATCCTCGCTGCATCCGCTTCTCAATTCTCAAGAAGGAAGGCATTCGCATCCGGTGGTGCGGCTGGGCTTCAAACCCAGTAGGGGGTGTCAGATACTCTCTGGTCGGTTCGACTCCGGCTGCCTTCCGCCATAGGGCTTCTTGGCAATTCCGCATCCAGTTTCCCCCTCCGATTATTTTTCCGCAAATATTGTTCTTTTCCGCAAAAATCAGATTCTCGACTAGTTAGACGCGCCACCGAAGCGGGCTGATTGATGTGCGCCAGCGCCGTCGGCTTTGCTGAGCGCATCGGATAAGAAAACATTCATCACGAACGTACCGCGATGACGACCTTTCCGAAGGCACCTCGCTCGAGGTGGGCAAAGGCATCTCTGACTTCTCCATACAGGTAAGCTTGTTCGATGATTGGTTTGATCCGATATTTATCGATTGCGCAGCTTAGTTCTTCAAGGGCCTCCCGACTGCCAACCGATACGCCTGTGACCCTTGCCCTTCTCAGCATCAGCGGCAGCGCGCTGAGACGAAGTTCGGGGTCAGTCAGGAAGCCGACCTGCGTGATTTGTCCACCATCCGCCAATGCTTCGACGGACCGACGTATGTTGTCGCCGCCGACCAGTTCTAGCACGTGATCCGCACCATTACCTTCCGTCAAGTCCAGCACACTGGACGCCCAATTGGGTACGCGCGTGGTATTGATTCCGGCCCACGCTCCCAATGCCTTGACCCTTTGCAACTTTTCATCATCCCGGGAAGTAACGATGACCCGCGCTCCCAGAGCCATGGCGATCTGCATGCCAAATAACGCAACACCGCCGGTTCCTTGAACCACCACAGTCTGTCCTGTGCGAAGTCTGCCCGCTTTCACGAGGGCGACCCAAGCCGTCAATCCCGCAACGGGCAGTGTCGACGCTTCTATGTCGGATAGAGATGCGGGCGTCCGTACTGCGACAGCTTGCGGTAAGACCACATACTCCGCCAGCATTCCCGGTAACGGTCCCCCTAGCGAGAGCCCGTGGTTACGTATTTCCCTCGGGGGGGCGCCCGCAATCCATTGCGTCCAGAAATTTCCCATTACACGATCACCGATCCTGAAGCGTTCGACATCCGGTCCGATCGATACAATTTCGCCGGCCATATCGGACGCGGGAACAAACGGCATCGTTGGCAAATCAATCAACAGCTTGCCTTCGGCCACCAGCTTGTCGCGGTAGTTCAATGAAACGGCCGCTACCCGCACCACCACCTCGCCAGCACCAGCTAATGGAATAGGCCGTTCCGCCAACTCGAGTCGATCGAGTCCGAACGCAGGAAATTGCCATACCTTCATTGTTTTCATCATCGCGAGCACACTTTCCGTACCTGCTCTCATATCACGCTTGCCGCGAGGGCATGCCGCTCGAATGCACTACTAATCGCGACCCTGCCAAGGACTGCGCTGTTGCTGCGGTCGCGTTTCTCTGGCCAAATAACCGATCAGAGCGGCCCAGTGGGTGTGCACGGCGGATTGAGTTGATGATCAACCATAAGATCAAGTCGAACGATCACCCATCCTGAAGCCAGGCGTCGGAAAGAAAGGTAGTAGCGCCCAGTGGCGAGGAGGTCAACGCGCCCGTCTGTCAGGAACGCGTCACGCGTCTCAACGAAATTGACTGCCGCTGTGGCCCGATCACCGTCGATCTCGATCAATGGCGTCACGAGGTCGTGGCGTGTCGTGCTCCCCGGGCTATTGATAGTTGCACCGAATAGATCGACGGCGAAGCGCGCCAGTTGAGAGTTCCCACGAACGACACAAATCGGATTGTTGTATTCCGGCTTGCCGCCATTCCACAAATGTTCCATCCATGCACCGTCCGCGTCGAACAGGCGGGTAAATCGATCGACGCGACTCGCCTGAGATTCACCGGGAACGTCCGCATCCAGGATCGAGACATATTGTGCAAGGACGCGTTGTATTGCGATCGTGTCGGCGGCATTCGAGAGGTTTGTTGCTTGTCCTGTATCCACCTGGTCCTGCAGGCTTTGTGCCGCAGCAACATGGGAGACGACAAGTAGCACGATAACGTTGAGCAGCCGACTGGCAAAGAAGCGATTCCGTTTCATGGAGGAGATTTCCGTTGGAAAGGAACTTTGGCAAATTGAATGATCACGTCGTCTCGACGTACTGGTATCGAACGCAAAGGGGTCATGGAAGCGAAGCACGCAGTAGCCAAGCCGCAGTGCGGTGAGTTATGTGGTGCGACGTGCGAGCGCCATCGCTCCGCACCCCGCGATTAACCCTACCGTACAGATGCCGGGCCAGCCCGCATGAGCCCAGGCGAGGTTGCCCACTTCCGCCCCTACTGCCACACCGAACATTGCACCGGTTATCAGAATGCCGTTAAGGCGGCTTCGGGCCCCTGGATCGAGCGTATTGACGATTGTCTGGTGAGAGACCAGCGCCGCCATCACCCCGAGATCGAACACGATCGCGCCTATCGCGAGCGAGATGGTCGAACCCGCGAAAACCCACATGCCGGCGAACGCTAGGGCTACCAAAAGGCAACCCAGACGGATTGCGGGGACCGGCCCCGCGCGATCTGCGAACCGGCCGAAGAATGGGGCGGCCAACGCTCCAGCCGCACCTGCCACGCCATACGCCCCTGCTAAGCCGGCACCCTGATGATAGGGAGGCGCAGCAAGTACGAGGGCAAGTGTTGACCAGAAGGCGCCGAGCGAGGTAGCGAGGAGCGCCTGTGTACATACTGCCCGGCGCAGCGACGCGTGCTTCAGCCAAAGCTTGAGGAGGCTTGCCATCAAATTGGCGTAACGTCCGTCGGCGCTGGCAGGCAAGTTGGGAAGAAAACGCCAGACGGCCAGCACAACCAGCCCTTCCAGTCCCGCAGCCACTGCGTAGATCGCACGCCATCCGAAGGCCTCGGCAACGAGCCCGCCGAGAGTCCGTGAGAGGAGGATGCCGGTGAGTAGTCCTGTCGTAATCGTGCCGACGATGCGGCCGCGATGTGCTTCGGGCGCAAGGTGTGCGGCGACAGGGATGAAATCTTGCCCGACGCTGCCAAGTAGGCCGATCGCGGTACTCGTGGCGAGCAGCGCCGGGAAATTTGGCGAAAATGTCGCCGCGAGGAGCGCCAGGATAAGCAACACGCCTTTGCCGACGATGAGCGAGCGGCGATTCAGCATGTCGCCCAATGGGGCGAGCAACAGCATCCCCATGGCATAGCCGACTTGCGTCATGGTCGGCGCCCAGCCTATGAGGTTCGCCGGGACGCTGAAACTCTGCTGGACGAGGCCGAGAATGGGCTGGATGTAATAAACATTCGCCACGCCGATTCCCGTTCCGATCGCCAGCAGCAGAACCAGACTTCGCGATAGTGGCTCGTGGCTTACGGACAATGCAGCAGGTGTCGTCAAGGTGCGCGCTCCTTGTTTGTCAATGAAGCGAGGAAGGCCAACGATATGGCGTCGCGCGATGCCTATTTCCTGTTCGGCCAGTCGGCAACTTTCGGAAAAACCACATGGGGCACCTCGCACGACATTCGCCACCGAGAGAGTGACGTAATATGATCGCATATAATTATATCTCATGAGATATATTTTTGTGATGCTCGCCGAGTTGGATGTGGTCGTAGCTCTTAGATGTTGGAATCAATCGCCAATTGGTCTAGTTATTAACGATTCATTACGCATAGATCGGCGAAATATTTCGTTGGCATGAACATTTCGATGCTACAAATGAATTTGCCAATTGAACGCATGCGATCTAATATTGTGCTGCATCGCAGCGAAATTGGAACAAACCGAGTCGCCACGATTGTTCGCCACAGTGGCATTTATGGAGTGCCAGCGAATGCATCTTCCGCCCCGTTTTTCATACGTCCGGCCCGTGGACCTGGATTTTGTCGGGCCTCGGCGCGTGCCTGTCGTCATCGTCGGTGCAGGCCTGATCGGGCTCACGCTGGCTTTAGACTTGGCACAAAGGGGAGTTGCGAGCGTGGTGCTCGAGGCGCGCGACGCGCCGATCGAGGGCTCGCGCGCTATCGTTTTCGCGCAGCGCAGCCTGGAAATCCTTGCACGTATGGGGCTCGGTCCCTGTCTTCTGGAAAAAGGTGTGAACTGGAAAGTTGGCCGCGTGTTCCAGAAAGACCATGAGGTGTTCTCCTTCGATTTCCAGCCGGAGCCGGGGTTTGAATGGCCCGCGTTCATCAATATCCAGCAGTCGTATATCGAAGAGTGGCTAGCGCAGGCGTGCGCGGCAAGTGGTCTCGTTGAACTGCGCGCTCGAAACAGCGTGGCGCAGGTGGAGCAGCACGCCGAAGGCGCAACTGTCGGAGTCGAAACGCCGGATGGAACGTACCGTTTGCATTGCGACTGGCTGGTGGCTTGCGACGGGGCCCGCTCGATCGTAAGAAAGGTGCTCGACCTGCCGTTCATCGGGCAAATGTTTCCCGATCGCTTCCTGATCGTGGACATCGAGATGAAGGATTCGACCTTCCCCGCTGAGCGGCGCTTCTGGTTCGACCCGCCATTTCATCCAAATCACTCGGTGCTACTGCACAAGCAGCCAGACAATCTCTGGCGCGTCGATTTCCAACTTGGTACGGAGGCGGATCCCGCGCTCGAGCGGCAACCTGAGCGCGTGGAGAAGCGACTGCGTGCGATGTTTGGTGACGATCTGAAGTTCAGGATCGACTGGCTGAGCGTCTACACGTTCCGATGCCGCCGTCTGGAGAGATTCGTTCATTCGCGCGTCGTGTTCGCGGGTGACAGTGCACACGAGGTGAGCCCGTTCGGCGGCCGGGGCGGCAATGGCGGTCTGCAGGATGTGGACAATCTCGGCTGGCGTCTCGCGGCGATTCTTCGCCACGGCGCGCCCACATCGCTGATCAATTCGTACAGCGACGAACGCGTATTCGCCGCGGATGAAAACATTCTCAATTCCACTCGCAGCGCGCGCTTCATTTCGCCCGAAAGTCCGTCCGTCGAGCTATTGCGGGAGGCAGCGCTCACGCTTGCACGCACCACGCCGTTCGGACGCGCACTGGTTAATTCCGGGCGGCTGTCGCGTCCGGCTGTCTTGACTGGCGTGGGGCAATTCACTGCGGCGGTTGAGCATCCGGTCGCGCTAAAACCGGGCTCGCCTGCGATTGACGCTCCGGTAACGTACCGCGGGACGCACGACTGGCTGCTTCGCCACCTCGGCGGCGATGGATACACGCTGCTGATCTATGACGCGCCTTCGCATGCCGCCGGGGCGGAATTCGATCCGGCTGCATTCGCTCATCCGCTCAACGTGGTGATGATATCGGCGGACCGGCCAACCTTGGATTGCGGCGGCCCGAACAAAGTCGTGCTCTGGGATCACGAAGGGATCGTGGCGGCGCGCTACGGTTTGATACGGGGTAATGCGTTGCTGCTGCGGCCCGATCAGCACGTGCTCGCTGCATTCGATCGTGTGGATTCGCACGTACTGCGAAGGCTCTTGCAGCAAATCCTCGAATTCTCCGATCTGGCCACGCTCGAGGAGGTGCAGTCATGAATGGCGACGAACGTAGGAGCAACCCAGCCCCGAGCGAAAATCCCTTCGTCCCGGCGCTATCTGACCCGGATGCTTACTTTTCGATGCTTTCCGACGCGTGTCGAGATCTCGATGCACGGCAGGGACATTTGTTTCACGCTCAGCTCGTCCTCGTGCTGATTCATCACATCGCGAACCCAGAGATTGTGCGAGAAGCGATCGCCATCGCCCGCAGCGGACTTAATTCTCCAGTCCCGTAGTCGCAGATAAATATTAATAAGTCATGCGAATTTGAAATGAATGGATGTTGCCTGAAACGAAGCGGCCGCATATCGCGAGCGGCTCTGATCACCCGTGAATGAGAGCGCGTAGCCATGTCCATAGATTCCGAATATCGAAATGACTCCCGTTATCGTCGCGGAATCGACGAACCCCCCGGGCGCATCTTCCTGAGCGGCCAACAGGCGCTGGTGCGATTGATGCTGGCGCAGGCGTGTGCCGATCGGGCCGCTGGCCTAAATACCGCAGGGTTCGTGACTGGCTACCGAGGTTCGCCGCTTGGCGGCCTTGATCATGAGCTATGGCGCGTCAAGGAATTGCTCGCGCAATCGAGTATCCGGTTTCAACCCGCAATCAACGAGGACCTGGCCGCCACGGCGTTGATCGGCACGCAGCGGGTCGAGACCGATGCAGCGAAGCTCTACGACGGCGTATTCGGCATGTGGTACGGTAAAGGCCCTGGGGTGGACCGCTCGGGCGACGCGCTCAAGCACGGCAACGCATACGGCTCGTCCCCCCACGGCGGCGTGCTCGTCGTCACGGGCGACGATCACGGGTGTGTGTCATCGTCGATGTCCCATCAGTCGGATCGCACGCTCATTGCCTGGGGGCTGCCTGTCATTCATCCCGCCGGGCTCGCGGATTACGAACGGTGCGGGCTTTGGGGTTGGGCGCTGTCGCGCGCATCGGGCCTGTGGGTTGGCTTCAAGGCGATTACCGATACCGTCGAAGGCTCGACATCGTTGCAAACGTCCGCGCTTCCCGAATTCAAGCTTCCGTCGGTCGATCAGGGCCCGGACGGTTTGCACTGGCGCTGGCCCGATCTGCCGGGCATGCAGATAGAGCGTCGTCATCGTTACAAGCTGGATGCGGCACGCGCGTTCATTCGTGCCAATCCGCTCGATGAAGCCGTTACAACACCGGCACGCCCCATGCTCGTGATCGGCGCTATCGGCAAGGCCTATCGCGATGTGCGCGAGGCGCTCCAGCAAGGCGGAGTGTCGCTCGATCAGCTTGAACAGGCGGGCATTGCGCTGCTGAAGATCAATCTGGTCTATCCGCTGTCGCCCCTTCTGGAAGCTTGGGCAAAGCGGGCAGCCAAGGTCCTTGTTATTGAGGAGAAGCAACCGGTCGTCGAGGATCAACTCAAGCAGAGCCTCTATAATTTGCGGCACGACCGGCGGGCGACGATCATCGGGAAAACGGATGAACAAGGCTTGTCGATCATCTCGGAGCAGGAAGAGCTGCGCCCCTCGCGAATCGCGCAATTGCTTGAGCGTCAACTGGCCGCGCTTCATCTGCCACTGCACGTTCCGCAACCTTGGACCGAGGTGTCTGCGGCGCGTGCCGTGAACTGGGTGAAGCGCACGCCGTATCTGTGCTCCGGTTGTCCACACAATACGTCGACGCGTGTACCAGATGGTAGCGAGGCGCGCCTGGGCATCGGCTGCCATGCAATGGCAGCACGTATGCCCGAGCGAGCGACGAGTGGCAGCGTGCAAATGGGGGGGGAGGGCGTCGACTGGCTGGGACAGGCCCCGTTCGTCGAGAGACAACACATCTTCCAGAACATCGGCGACGGGACTTTCTTTCACTCGGGCTACCTGGCGATCCGGCAGGCCATCGCGGCGGGTGCGACAATCACCTACAAACTGTTGTACAACGATGCGGTGGCGATGACGGGCGGCCAGCCGGTTGATGGCAGGCTCAGCGTCAGGAAGGCGGTCGAACTCGTAAGAAGTGAAGGCGCACAACGCGTAGTGGTTGTGGCCGACGATCTCGAACGCTACAAGGCACGCGATAGCCTACCTGGGGGTGTCGAACTCTATCACCGCGACCAGTTCGACCATGTCCAGCGGCAATTGCGCGAGACACGCGGCGTAAGCGTTCTGATTTTCGATCAGGTTTGCGCGACCGAAGCGAGGCGCAGGAAGAAGCGGCAGCCGCCGCCTCTGGTAAAGACGCAGATCTCGATCAACGAGGCTGTGTGCGAGGGGTGTGGCGATTGTCAGGTCAAATCTAACTGTCTGTCCGTTGTGCCGGTCGAGACGCCTTTCGGCGCGAAGCGTAGCATCGATACGCACTCGTGCAACACCGACCTGTCCTGTGTAAAGGGCTTTTGTCCCAGCTTTGTTACGATAACCGGCACGCCGCGCAAGCGCCAGCCTGCAGACGCCGAAAACAATCAGGTACTGGCGCGCGCAGAGGCTCTCGCACTGCCGCAGGTGCAGCGCTCGCTCGACTCGCCTTTTGAGATTTTGCTCACCGGTGTTGGCGGAACGGGTGTAGTCACGGTGGCCGGGACGATTGCAATGGCTGCTCACCTGGATGGTCGCGCGGTCAGCGTTCTCGACTTTACGGGCTTCGCGCAAAAAGGTGGCGCGGTACTGAGCCATATCCGGATCGCGGGTCACCCGGACTCGCTGCACCAGCATCGAATTGATCGCGGCGGCGCCGATGTCTTGCTGATTGCCGATCTTGTGGTAGCAACCGAAGACGATGCGCTGGCTACGCTTAGGCGCGACCGGACGCTTGTCGTTGCCAATACGGGGCAGACGCAAACCGGGGCAATGCTGCGCGATGTCGATCTGCGCATCGAAGCGGATGCGATCCAGGCTCTCATCAAGACGCACGTGGGTGAGCAGCGCTATCACACAATCGATGCGCAACAATTGGCTACCGAGTTACTGGACCCGATGCAGGCCAACATGCTGTTGCTCGGCTATGCGTGGCAACGCGGCGCCATACCGGTGTCTCTGACAGCAATGCAGAAGGCGTTGGATTTGCAGGGCGGAAACTTGACTGCCAGGAATCTCGCAATTGCCTGGGGCCGCTTATGGGCAGCCGATCCGGATTTTGTCGTGGGCTATCTCAACCCTACGCCTGCTGCTGTGCGATCGACGGAATCGCTACGCCATACCGTCGATCCTCAGCATCGGCAGGAGACCATCGGGCAACTGGTCGACATTCGAAGCGCATTTCTCGCGCAGTACCAAAACGGGCGTTACGCACTGCGCTATCGGCAAGTGGTTGAGCGCGCGCGCGCAGCCGGGGAGGCGGTCGACGACACGACGTTGGCTGAGGCAGTTGCACGCAATCTGTTCAAGCTAATGGCGTACAAGGATGAGTATGAGGTAGCGCGTCTTTATACGTCGGGGACATTCCTGAAGGATCTGCGCGAGCGATTCGTTGGGCGCGCGAAAATAACGTTTCATCTTGCGCCTCCATTGCTCGACGGCTTCAGGAAAGGTAGAGAGCCCGCGCCTCGCAAGCTGGCCCTCGGCGGATGGATCATTCTTCCTCTGTTCCGCATTCTTGCGGCGGCCCGAGTGTTGCGCCACACGCCGTTTGATCCATTTGGCTGGACGAGCGAACGGCGCGAGGAGCGCCGTCTCGCTCAGGAATACGAGGCGACCTTGCTCAGCTTGTTGCCGCGCCTGACGCGCGAGAAGCTCCCTCATTTCGTTGCTTGGGCGAAGGTGCCCGATTCGATTCGAGGGTATGGCCACATCAAGAAGCGGTCAATCGCGGCGGCTCAGAAACGGCAAACGGACCTGATCGAACGAATGCTGAGCGAACACGAGGAGCGGCGGGTGATTCGGGTTGTGGCGCACGAGGAGTATGCCAAGAACGCGGAAGCGGTGGAGTAAGCGCGTGGAGGTGCCGAGGACGGGTGCGTCGGATCCGTTTCGCCGGCTTATACATCGTGAGCGCCGGCGTGACGAACAGGCCGACGACCGTCGGTCTTACCGCGCAGAGGGTGCGTGCAGCACGGCTGCCAGTTGCTGATACGCGGGATTCTGACTTGACCGGTCGAGGATCCACTCGACGATTGGTGCGCGGCCTTGCGATGCGTACTCGAGGCGCGAGTACGCGACGCACTTGTCGAACTTGGCGATCAGTTCGCCGAGCGTCATTGGATTCTTCGGATTGCCCTTTGCATACGATACCTCTCCCGTCTCAATCCGTCCGCCAACAAACTCGATCGTAACCTTGATCTTGCCGTGGGTCCCGAGCTCACTCCGTTCGCAATCGGAATCGGTACGGGGAAAAATCTTGCGGCTTAATGCAATGATATCGGGGCGGCGGATCGCTGTATCCGTGAAGTCGCCGATGAAGAGGTCGCCTGTGGCAAGCGCTGTAGCCACGTTATAGGCAATGCTGAAGCGTGCATCGACCACGCTCGTGGGCGCCTGCTTACGCTCGACCGGTGCGCTCACAAGATCGTAGATCTGCTTGTTGGTCTGGATGTCGACGCGTTCAATTTGTGCGGCGCTGAACCGTTCGCCCTTCGTCAATTCGAGCGCCAGCGCGACGGCCGACGTATTCGGCCGACAGGTCGGGAAGGGTTTGAAAGCCACTCCGTCGACGTTGGCGAACACCTCGCCGAGTCCTTCACTGATTGTCTCGATTGCCGAGCCAGGCTCGAATGCTGAGTAGTAGCCCCAGCGGCCCGTCAGGAAGTCCTTCGCACCGGTGAAGCCGTGCGACGCAAGGATGACCGCTTTGACTGCGTTGGCGGCAACGAGCCCCTGTTGGTAAAAGACGGTCGGTGCACCGTCGATCATGCATTGTGTTTCCCCAAGTGCAGAGGTGTAGGCGATACCCATCGCATTGTGCAACTGCCCGCCTTTCAGGCCGTAAAGAATGCCCGCTGCGGCCGTCGCAGCAATGACCTTGCACAGATCGTAACGACCGCTTTCTAGCAGCGTTTCACGGCGTGCTCGCGACAGGCGGATCGAGAGATCGAGCCCGGCGATGTAAGCGGTCAGGAACGCCTGATGGTCGATTTCGTTTGCGCGAAGCTCGGCGACGGCGAGCAGAGCAGGAAAGATGGCGACGCTCGGATGCGTGCCGAGCGGGTCGGCTACGTCGTCGAAATCCAGAGATCGGGCCGCTGCACCATTGAGAAGGGCCGCCGATGGCGCAGGCAACCGGCTTGTACGACCAATAACGCGCGATTCGGGCAGTCCGCCCCAATTCTCGATGACACCCGCAAGGAGATTGACCTCCGCATCGCGCGAACCGGCGAGCGATACGCCAATGATGTCGATCAGCGAGTGCTTCGCGAGCTCGATCGCGGCCGGATCGAGGGATGAAAACTTCAGGCTGTCGCAATACTGCGTGATATCGGATTCGAGACTCACAGCAACTCCGTTAAGGTCGATGATGCGATTGACGTAAGGGCCCGGTCGACGTCGCCAAGTGGTACAACTGCGGGCCGCGGCGGCGGTGCAACTAGGCGGGATCGGCGTCGGCGAGGCTAATCAGCAGATCGCCGGCCTCTACATTCTTTGCCTCTACAACGTGCACTGCCTCGATGCGGCAGCGGCTTGGCGACGGCAAAGTTATCACCATCTTCATTGCTTCGAGGCGGAGCAGTGGCGCGCCTTCTTCGACGAGATCCGATGCACCGACCAGGATCTCAGCAACGCGAGCAGGCATAGGCGCCGTGATCGCGCCTTGCGCGGATTTGCCCGCACTCCTTCTTCCTGGTCCCTTCGATCCGCGCGCCGTGCCTCGCGGGGCGAGGTTGCGATGAACGCCTGCATAGTCAAGCACGAGGTTCGACGGCGTTGTGCGCGTCAGCAGGATTTCGTGGCGCGTACCGTCTACCTCGGCGATGAGTCGGACAACGCCGCCGGCCAAGGATTCGTGACGCTTCAGATGAAGCAGGACCGTATGTCCGTCGTCGAACGTGGCGCGGTAGGTATCGGCTTCGATGGTTTGCACCTCGATCCTGGCGGAAGGTCCCTCTTCCGCCGCACCGATCAAGGTCCCGGTGTACAGAGTGCGAGGTGGCGAGATGTTCATTCGGGACGCTCCTTGCGTTTTCGGTTCAGCAACGCGGACCGGATGCGGTCCAAGCTTGCGCGGGATCTCACGATAGCCGCCATTGCGGCTGGCCATTCTGGATCATCCAGGGCGATAGTGAGGATGCGTCGGCGGCAGGCTCGCACGCGGGCGCGGTCGGCACAGCGTTGAGATGCGCCGCCACCGCTGCAAGTACGTGCAGTAAGCGTGCCGTGCCGGATGGCACGCCGTGAGCGAACGGAAAGTCGCGCGTCACCGACAGATCGTAGCGACCTTGCTGGAACGGAGGATGCGCTAACAGCCAGCGGTGAAACGGCAAATTCGTGCTGAAGCCTGCGATGGTCAATTCTCCCAACGCTTCCTGGGCGCGTCGCAGCGCGGCCTCCCTCGTCACACCATCCACAATCAGCTTGAGGCAAAGACTGTCGAAACGGCCGGACTGCTGTGCGCCGGCATGTACGCCGGCATCGATTCGAACGCCCGGCCCTTCCGGTACGCGGTAGTGCGTGACGACACCGCCTGTCGGCAAGAAGTCGGCGTGGGCGTCTTCCGAACACACGCGAAACTCGAGTGCGCACCCGTGAAAATGCACGTCCTGCTGAGAGAATCCGAGCGAGTCGCCAGCGGCCGAACGTAGCATCTGTTCGACGATGTCAATGCCTGTAATCGATTCGCTGACTGGATGCTCAACCTGAATCCGCGCGTTCATTTCGATGAAATAGAACTGCTCATCCGGATCCACGAGAAATTCGACGGTGCCCGCGCTGTCGTAGCCGACTTCCCTTGCCACCGCCAGCGCGGCTTCGTGTAGCCGGACGCGCAAGGTATCGGAAAGCGATGGTGCCGGCGCCTCCTCGACAATCTTCTGGCGCCGTCTTTGCACGCTGCATTCGCGCGTTCCGAGGTGAAGATGGTGGCCGTGTCGGTCGGCCAGTATCTGCACCTCAATGTGTCGCACGCTCTCGCCGAGAAAGCGCTCCAGATAGACTTCATTGCTGCCGAACGCGAGTTGTGCCTCGTGTTTGACTTCGTCAAATGCAGATTCGAACTGCTCTGGGCCCGCTACGACCCTGATGCCACGTCCGCCGCCCCCGAGGGCTGCCTTGATCAGGATGGGGAAGCCGAGACCAGCCGCGGACCCTGCGGCCGCCTCCGCGTCACCAGTGACGGTTGCGCCTGACACGACCGGCACGCCCGCTCGTTGCGCGGCAGACCGCGCGGCGATCTTATCGCCCGTGCAGCGGATTGCATCGACGTGCGGCCCGACGAAAACCAGGTGGTGCGCGGAGCAGGCCGCCGCAAAATGAGCGTTTTCCGCGAGCGGTCCGTATCCCGGCGCGACGGCGTCGGCTTCGAGCACCCGTGTTGCGTTTATGACAGTGTCAATCAGTGAAGCCGGATGCCAGCTGTCGATGCGAAGCGCTGAATCGGCGGCCAGTACGAAGGTGGCATGTTTGTCTTCCTCTGTGAAGAGCGCGATCGTCTCGATTCCCATTGACCGGCACGTGCGAATGAAGCGTAAGGCAATCTCGCCGCGGCAGCACAGCAGCACACGCCGGATGTTCATGTCGCAACCTCCGATCCGACCTGCGCGGGGCGCTGAATGCCCCGTCCGAGTTCGGTATGGGCACGGGTGAACTCGCCCGCGCTCACGGCGCCCGCCACGGAAATTTCTCCGGCCAGCGCAACTGCCGCTGCGATTTCCGCAAATTTAAGGACGTCATCTTCGCAGCCGAGCATTTGCAGACATTCGCGCTGGGCGGGCAGGCGTGTGCCACCCCCCACCACCCCGACAATAAGGTTCGGTAACGTGACCGACGCGAGCAGGTCTCCGTTTTCGAGAACATCGAAGCTAGTGCAGGCGTTCTTGAACGACACCGTCACAAATGCCGGATCTTGGCCGCACGCGATGAAGAGTGCCGTCAGTGCATTTGCGACGTGAATGTTGGGCGCCGTCGCGCCGCGTTGCGCAAGCAAAGCATTGCACGCATGCAAGAAACGCCGCATACGCGCAGGTGTCGTACGCAAACGGCTCTGGATCAGTTCGGCTGGAAGGCGCACACTGGCCGCGACATAGCGACCTTTCGCCTGATCGGCGACATAACGCTTGTCACCGCCAAGCGTATTGAAATAGCCTTCGACGAACTGCGGGCATTCGCTCGCGATGAAGCGGCAAGCTGCCTCGTTTGCTTTCGTCGCCATGTTGAGGCCCATTGCGTTGCCCGTCTCGTACGAGAAGGCCAGACCCACAAGATCACCTTGCAAAAGCGGACTTACTTCGAGTAGCCGGGCGTGGCGGCTGGTGGAGTTGGCCGCTTCGATGATCTTTGGCATGTGCTGACGCAGCCACGCGTCGAAAGCAAGCGCCACTTCGGGCGACCGCAGCACGATCGCTGAGATCTTGGTGAGTGCGTCACCCAGGAAGCGATAGGCCGGCTGGCTGCTGTTGGGTAACGCGTTATCAAGCAGAATCGTCGTGCAGCCACCGCTGCCGGAAATGAGGCTCATGCCGCGCGAAAAAGATGCGACGAGAGCGCCTTCGGTGGTCGCAAGTGGAACGACGAAGTCACCGCGCGCATGCGTGCCGTTAATCTTCAGCGGTCCCGCAATTCCTACTGGAATCCCGACAAAACCTGTGAAGTTTTCGCATGTGCCCTTTACCGCTTCGGGGGGGACCGGCGTGCCACCGAGAAAGGGATAGGTACTGCCCGTCCGTGCTTCTACCCAGCGCAGGCGCGCCTCGATCTGGTCGGGACTGTAGTCGTCCTGCGCGTCTCTCGGAATGCTCATGCCGATTTTCCTCTATAGCTGGATGTTCGAATGGCGGCGCACCGGTGGCACCGGAACCTTGTCGCGCAGCAGGCTGAAACTCGCCATCACTGTATTGCGCAGACTGCTGGCCTCTACAAGTCCCTCAATATATGTGCGGCTTGCTGAGTAACGTGCGCTTGCGTGCGCGTTGCGGTATTCGTCGATCAACTCGTCGCGCCGCACTGCTGGGTCCTGCGCAGCGGCGAGTTCCTTGCGGAAAATCACGTTTACGGCCGCCTCAGGTCCCATCACTGAAATCTCGGCGGTAGGCAGCGCGTAGATCAGGTCCGTCGCGGACCGGTTCGCGAGCGTCGGGTAGGCTCCGCCATAAGCCTTGCGCAACACGACAGCAATCTTCGGTACCACCGCTTCGCAGTAGGCGTGCATGAGCTTGGCGCCCGAGCCGATCACGTTCAGGCGTTCCTGTTGTTTGCCTGGGAGATAGCCCGGCACATCGAGAAGCGTCAGTATCGGGATGCCGAAAGCGTCGCAGGTGCGGACAAAACGGGCTGCCTTCTCTGAGGCGCGAATGTCGAGACAGCCAGCGAGCCACGCCGACTGGTTCGCGACGATACCGATACTCTGGCCGCCGAGGCGCGCGAATCCGACCACGATATTCTGCGCATACAGATGATGCACTTCGAGAAACGAGTCCTTGTCGACGAGCATTTCGATCACGCGGCACACATCGAACGGCTCCGTTTTGTCGGCTGGGATGATATCGTCGAGCTCGGATAGCAAGCGCGGCAAGGTCGCCGACCCTCGCGCGGGAGGTACCCGCGAGGCGTTGTTCTGCGGTAAATAGGAGAGCAGGTCACGGGTGAGCGCCAAGGCCTCGTCCGCCGATTCGACGAGAAAATGCGCAAGGCCAGTCTCGGCCGCGTGCAAATACCCGCCGCCGATATCTTCCTTCGTGACTTCCTCGCCTGTCGCGCGGCGGATCACAGCAGGGCCCGTCAGAAAGAGCGCGGACGCTTGATCGACCATCACTACGAAGTCGGTCAAGGCAGGCGTATAGGCGGCCCCGCCGACGCAATCGCCCAGGATCAGCGAAATTTGCGGGACGACGCCCGAGGCGCGCACAGTCTTGTGGAACACGTGGCTGAACTGCGAGTCGGCATCGACACCCTCATGGATGCGTAAGCCCGACGAATGGTTGAGCGCGATGACAGGAACACCGATGCGCAAGGCAAGATCAAGCACCTTGCCGATCTTGAGGGCGTGAGTACGGCTGGAACTTCCGCCGAGAAAACCGCTGTCATGCGCATAGACCAGGACGGGACGTTGATCGATTGTGCCGTGCCCAGTGACAATGCCGTCGCCCGGCTGCTTGCGATCCGCCGCGCCGAAGCGCGTGCAATCATGCTCTGCCAGGGCATCGAGTTCGTGGAACGAGCCTGGGTCCAACAGTTCCGCAATGCGCTGAATAGGGCCGCCGAGAGGGGCGGTGTAAAGGTCCTGCTGCTCGAGAGAGCGATCGTGAATTCGGGAAACATCACTCATCGAATCGCTCCGTAGACGTGGTTCGATGTGCAACTGTCTTTCACTCAAGGCAGCGGCGAGCGACAGACAGAGCTCTGGGAAGGGAGAAGCCAAGTTAATGAAGCAGCCCAGTGACGAGAATAAATCATGTGCGATCTATTCGCAATGGACAGTATTCACAAGCATTGGCCAAAGGGAGTGGTGATGTCGCCGGCGACACACAATCCGGACATCGCTGGGGGCGAAAGCGGACGGCCGCTGATTTGGCTAGCAGCAGCGGGAAGGGGGAGGTAGGATAACGGCGCGCGCCGCCGTACTATCGCTAGTCTTCGGCGGAGGCAACGATGGTGCTCAGCACAGAATCAACGAGCGCTAGCTGATCGGCTGGAACGCCGTGCAAAAGCTTGCTTTTGATGCCCTTGACCATTGTGTCGATCTGTTCGCCAACTTGACGACCTGCTTCGGTCAGATAGAGCATTTTGGCCCGGCGGTCCGACAAATCGTCGCGACGTACGACAAGCCCTGCTTGCTCCAACTGGTCGAGCAATCGGACCAACGAATGGCCTTCAAGACCGAGGTGCTCGGCAAGCGTGCGCTGCCGAAGACCTTCGCCGAGCTTATAGATGAGCCACAGTGGAGTGGATGTCGCTTCAGAGAGATTGAGCTTGCTTAGTTCGACATCCGCGACTTTGCGCCACATGCGAGCTGCGCGCTGAAGGCGCAGGCAAAAAGTATCCTCAGCGAGGGATAGCAAACTGGAAGACATTAAATTGACATCTATAAGGAACGGCTCTCGGGTGCTTGCAAGCACGTACATTCTTCCGTCCGCGTTGGCAGGCGCGGGCCATGTAAGTCAATGCCCGATCTCGCTCTTGAGTGCAAAAGAAACGCAATTTTTAAAATGTAGCACACATTTCAACGACGTTATCATCGGTTGGCTACTGGAATGTACTAGGTTGACGCGCTTTTTGCATCATCGAGACGGCGCGCCGCCACGTTGAATGCACGTGCCATCCGTGTCGTTTCCCCCAGCCGCTCGAGCAAACTTTCCGGTGCATCTGCGATCAGCGTACGCCAATCCGTCAACCTGCGCTGGAAGCGCTCCAACTGAACCAGCAATTCCATCGAATTGGTTTGGAAAATATTTGCCCAAACAGTGGGCTCCGATGACGCGAGACGTATCTGTTCACCGATGCTGCGTCCGAGAAACGAGGTCAGGTCGTCGCAGCCACATTCGACCGGGGCGTGGCTTAGGCTGTCGACGAGAGCAAACGCGATCAGATGGGGTAGGTGTGAGGTCAGCGCGACCAGATGGTCGTGCGTGGCCGGATCGACGCATCGCGGGATCGCGCCGAGCGACTGCCAGAATGCTTCTACGATCGCCACTGCGCGAGCAGGCGTCGCCGAAGACGGCGTGAGCAGGCAGTTCTTCCGCTCGAACAGATCGGCGCGGCCGGCATCCAGTCCACCTTTCTCGCCGCCCGCCATCGGGTGGGCGGGCACGAATGCGAAGCCGGAAGCGAGGGTATCCGCCAAGGCGTTCACCACGAATAGCTTCGTCGAAGCAACGTCCGAGACAATTGCTGTGGGGTTGTTTCGCGCAAGCTGCTCAACGACCGAAGGGACGGCTTTGGCGGGTACGCAAACGACAACGAAATCGGCGCTCGAAAGTCCGGCGAGAGTGTCGGGCACGTCGTCGCATAGCTCCAAAGCGACCGCGCGCTGCCGCACCTCAGAACAATCATCAAACGCCGTGAGCGCTACGCCGGGATGACGCTCCCTGACCGCCCGGGCGACGGAACTGCCTAGCAGGCCCATGCCGACGACGCCGATCTGCCTAGCCGAAAAGCTTCCCATTTGACCACCTCCTGGAAGATGAATTTTTTCGTTGACACGGCTGCATTTGGCAATTATACATCGCGAACGATTAATGATCATGAGATGTAGAATTGCACGGCTCACCATGTGTGAGCCGATCGAGCCGTGTCAATGTTCAAGTCTTTCCCTTCGGGAGATGCAATGGATCACGCCCGTTTTTTGATTGGCGAAGCGCGCGCTCGACGGATCGCCTTGAGTGATACGCCTAGCCAGACTATGCCGGTTGATGCCGACGCGTACCCCACAGCGCTCGACGGAGCGGGCGTCGGATTGACGCACCGTTTTGCTGGGCAGGCGATGTTAACCTCGGTGTTGTCCGGGGTGCTCCTGATGTTCATGGCTGAGCGTGAAATCGACGTTCTCCTGTCGCTCGCAATCGACTTCCAGGCCGAGATTCCAGTAGGCGCTACTTGCCTGCTCGAATGGAAGGTAAGTGCCGTCGAACCACACTTCGGGCTAAAGGGCGATGTCATCCGCTTCAGTGGAAGAGCGTCGCTGCCCGACGGATCGACCGCGCTATCTGGATCTGCGAAAGCAGTCGTTTATCCGTCGAGTCAGGCCGATCCCGGGCTCGATGTAACCGCCGACGAGATATTCTGGTCGCCTATCGCACTCTCTCGATGACGCATCTGGTGGGGCCGCAGCCATTGCTTGGGCTGCCCACTGCTCTACGTCACCCAATCAGGCAGATCACAAATTAGGTTGCATGAGATCTATTCGTATGAGATTCTTATGGTTCAGAATCGATTTGCTCGCTCCAGTTCGTGCCCAGGTTCCCACTATGCTGGATGGGTGGAGCTACGCTGCCGGTAGGCAGCATGCTACGGGCGGCATCGTTGAAAGTTGTTTGATTGCCGCCTGGTGCGATGGCCGGAAATGCTGGCGGCGAGGCATTTAGGTGCCATAGAACCTGAGAGAGGCTAAAAAGGCCGCGTTTATGCCACGTGGTTAGTAGTCCACAGTGAAGAGGTTGATCCTCCACCGAACGTTTGAATGCCGGCAACGCAATTAACCCATCACGTAGAATAGGAGTGCGTCGTGTCCAACATTTCCGCTGAAAACCAGTTTCGTCCGCCCTACCTAACGTCGTTCCGTTCGTATGCCACGCCGCTCACGGTTGTCTGTACGCTTTTGTCGCGAGCGGACAATGCGCCGTTGAGCGAACGCCGCAGGGATCCGAATTTGCTGCTCGACGAAAAAGGGGAATTGATCAAGGATCCCGCGACGACACCCAACGCCTTTGAAAATAATCCCAATATCGCATTTGAGAAATGGACCGAGTACTGGCGAAAGGTACATGGCCCCCGATTCATTTACGCACAACCACCGGAAGAGAATGGTATTCAGCATTTGCTCCGTTACGACCAGATACACCGGCTGGCAGCGGGTCCGTCAAGTGCCTATCCGCTGCCATACCAGGCTCCTGTTGATGCAAAGGGGAAATTGTTTGATACCGTCATTGGGCATATTCCGGAATATCAGCGTCCGCAGTGGGACGGCATTGCTTATCTAAGCTTCGAAAATGCTGACGGGATAAAGGCTGTCTTCAGCCAGCCTGATATCGCGGCGAAGATCATGCCCGAGGACCAGGCGATTTTCCGAGAGTTGTGTCCGGTGCTGGCCCAGCAACACATCATCATCCCGAGTGAAACGCAGCGCGATTCGCTCCTCCTTATCAAGGTTGCCAGGCGGAGAAAAAATCTCTCGCGGACTGAGTTTCATGACGCCTGGCTGAATCAATACGCAAAACGGGTGCTCCAGAAGCCGGCGACGAGCCGTTACGTGAGGCGCTACGTTCAGTTGCATAACATCGGTCCGACAGGACCGGGGCAGCCGTTTTTTCATCCGGTCGGGCACATGATCGATGGCGTCTCGATCCTCGCGTTTGCATCGATCAACGATCTGGAGGATTTCCTTCTCGACCTGGATGTTGTGCGTCTGGCCCAGGAAGAGGCGGAGATCCTCACGGAAGGTGGCGGCGAGTATTGGACGGGCCTCTCATATCAGGTCGTCAACCAGATCTTCCCGGAAATCGCGACGCGGTCTTGATCAGCTAACCCATTGCGCCGTTACTGTGGGCGGTCCGTGTCGTTGTTGTGCCGGTCTATGGTTTCTGGTGTAAGACGTCAGAATAAGACCAATATATTCGCCAATTGCAATGCGGTCGAGAGAGGCGGTCGGAGTGAGACATGGATCCCGCAGACGTGGTCTGCGGGCGCATTGTTAATACTTCTCGGAGCTTCATTGTGGATCACTACGATTACGATGTATTGACCGGCGTGCGAGCCAACGTCACCAACACCGATTTACGTGCGGCTGAACGAGCGCAGAGCGGTGAACCACAGTTCCCCGGCAAGCCGGGTGAAGTGGTGCAGCAGTGGCCCGATCTGGGCGAGCAACAAGGTGATCGCCATGGAGGGTGACTGGTCTCCTTCCTCCTGGCGAGGGCGAACGATTCATCAGGTGCCGAACTATCCGGATCCCGGCGAGCTGGCGGAGTCGGAAGAGCGGTTGCGGCAATTGCCGCCGCTTGTTCTAGCGTCGGAGATTCGCCACCTCAAGACGCAACTCTCGGAGGTTGCACGGGGCAACGCTTTTCTGCTCCAGGGTGGCGATTGCGCGGAGTCGTTTGCGGAATTTCATCCCACTGCGGTGCGCGACCTGCTACGGGTATTTCTGCAGATGTCGACTGTGCTTGCCTTTAGCACAGGCGTGCCCGTCGTGAAGGTAGGCCGTGTCGCGGGGCAGTTCGCCAAGCCGCGCAGTTCGCCCGATGAAACGATCGACGGCGTCACCTTGCCAAGCTATCGCGGCGACATCATTAACGGCATTGAATTTACCGAAGCAGCACGACGCCCTGATCCGGAGCGTGTGCTGAAAGCGTATTACCAGGCCGCGACGACACTCAATCTGCTTCGTGCGCTGAGTCATGGCGGCTTCGCAGACCTGCGCAATGTGCAGAAGTGGAATGCAGGTTTCGTGGCTTCCGCGCCGCAAGGTTGCCAGTATCGGAAGATAGCCTGTCGGATTGAGCAGGCGCTCATCTTTATGAACGCTTGCGGCGTTTCGCCGGATGCAGTGCAATCGCTTCGCGAAACGGATCTTTACACGAGCCACGATGCATTGCTGTTGCATTATGAAGAAGCACTGACCAGACAGGATTCGTTGACGGGCGACTGGTACGACTGTTCTGCGCACATGCTATGGATCGGCGAACGGACACGCGGTGCCGACGACGCACATGTCGAATTCATCAAGGGAATCGCTAATCCCATAGGGCTGAAGTGCGGGCCGACGATGCAGTCTGATGATCTGCTGAGGCTAATTGATGTCCTCAATCCTGATAACGAGCCCGGTCGGCTGACTCTCATTGCCCGGATGGGTGCGGACACGTTGCCTGACCTACTGCCACGCCTGGTGCGTATGACGCGGAAAGAAGGCCGCGAAGTCATATGGTCGATTGATCCGATGCACGCTAACACGATCAAGTCGGCGTCTGGGTACAAGACCCGCCGCTTTGAAAGTATCTTGCGCGAGGTCGAACAGTTCTTCGACGTGCATCAGGCAGAAGGCACGCACGCGGGTGGTTTGCACCTCGAGATGACGGGAGCTGACGTGACGGAATGTACTGGTGGAGGACAGCAAATCCGTGATGATCAGCTTGGCGAACGCTACCACACACATTGTGATCCCCGTTTGAACGGTACACAAGCACTGGAACTGGCATTCCTCGTGTCAGAAAAACTCTCTGCTAGGAATGATTCGCGCGAAAGCCTCAAGGCAGACACAGCAGTTTCGTCGTCGTGAGGAGCGGGGTCTTCTGACGCGTCACGCCAATAGGCGTCAGGCTCGTTGTCTCTGGGACGCTACGGTGGACGCATATACAGGTGTCGGTCCGGTGTTCGCGTCGGTGTCAGTTATCGGTCGAATCGTCCCGGTGTCTTTCTTCACCTACGCGCGTCCCGGCCTAGCAAATGCCTTGTCTGGGTAGGGGCCTTCCCATTTGAGGTCGACGCCGAGATCGCGCAGGAGTGCGACGATCTGTCCTTCGCGAAGACCGGTGATGCGATGACGATTCGGCGTCGCACGGTCGAGCACGTGTTCGGCACGCTTAAGCACTGGATGGGCTCCACTCACTTCCAGACTCGCGGGCTCGGTCGGGTCGCAACCGAAATGAGCTTGCACGTGCTGGCGTACAACATCAAGCGAGTCATCAGGATTCTGGGGTTCGGCAAGGCAATGCAGGCGATGAAGATGGCGAGTACCTGACCCAACTTGCCTGCTTCGCTTCTTGAAGCGGTCAAACCAGATCAATCTCGGGAAAATCGGCGCCACGCGAGCGCGCGTCGGCGGACACGTTCTTGCCTGATCGAGCGTTGTGTTTTTACACGGCCTCGGCCGACAAGGGAAGTTCGCGTCGAGATAGGGCAGGTGACTGACGGGCGCTGGCCGAACTTCCGGGTTCGGCCAACTCGGGACATTCAATTGAGCCGCCTGGATCGTCGACCATTCTTGTTTGGTACCGCAACGAAGCACGCTTTACTTTCCAGTGTTCAATTGCGGCTCGCGATAGCAAGTTTCGCTGCCAA
Source organism: Paraburkholderia sp. SSBN10T (assembly GCF_056619545.1). Classification (NCBI taxonomy): domain Bacteria; kingdom Pseudomonadati; phylum Pseudomonadota; class Betaproteobacteria; order Burkholderiales; family Burkholderiaceae; genus Paraburkholderia; species Paraburkholderia sp. SSBN10T. Next base: position 376 of record NZ_JBWQQI010000023.1, on the reverse strand, counting down.
TCCGGCGAAAACTGACGCAAGCAGATATTGAGGGGCCCGCGACTGACGGCGTCGGCTAGCCCACCGCCGGCTAAGTTGACTGGCGGAAAGTATGACGACGCCGTTCACGATCAGACCGATGAAGTTGAGCACTGTCGCGAGCGTCAAGATCTGAAAGGCCACGGCCCCATCTTGCGGACGCACAAATTGCGGGAACAGTGCAAGGACGAATAACGCCATCTTCGGATTGAGCAGATTGGTTAGCAGCCCCTGCCTGAAAATCGTTCCAACGGGAAAACGGGCTTCGCTTCCTGCCGGTGTAGTCTGGATCGGGGGCGCGCGAAAGGTCTTCCACGCAAGATAGAGCAGGTAGGTTGCGCCAGCGAATCGGACGAGG